>DASXEF010000167.1:0-11244 GCA_036490255.1 Kofleriaceae bacterium | reverse complement strand
CGCAGGAGACGCCGCTGACGACGCAAAACGCGGTCGAGAGCTTCGCGCGCACGGTGCTGCAGATGACGTCGGAGGATCAGCCGTTGAACTCTACGTTCACGACGAAGACGCTGATGATGACGCCGGCGCTCATGCAGCTCTACGCGTACTTCGACACGCACCAGGTCAACGACGCGGGCGCCGTCGTCGATGCGTTCCGCACCGCGAACCCGAAGCTCAACGTCACCTTGCTCGGCTCCGGCGGGCCGATTCCGATCGACGAATCGGCGGATCCGACGAGCCAGAACTATCTCCACTTCTACAACCCCGACATCCTCACGATCCAATATCCCGACACCGACTGCGACGGCTCTGCGTCGATCACGTTCGCGGCCACCGCGCAGAACATCGAAGACGTGATGTACGGAACGGTGCCCGCGCACAACGTCGGTAGCGCGAGCTGCCCGATTCGCGGCGGCACCGGCGCCGGCGAGGTGTTCGACGACACCGACTTTACGACCTGGCAGATGGTCACTATCCGTCAGCCGCAACAGGGCGAAGCGACGACGTCGTTCTTCGATCTCGCGACGCAGCGCGGGTTGACCGAGCTCGTGCTGAATGCGTCGAAGCCGGGCTTCTTCTCGACGCCGGCGTTCCAGGCCAACTGGCCGACGAACACGAGCAACCAGATGCGCGTCACGACGAATCAGGCGCTGATCGTCGCGACCGGCACCGCGATCGACGGCACCGATCAGACGACGACCGGCATGGCGAACCCGCCGGGCCTCGACGCCGCGCACGCCGCGCCCGACACCGCGTGCTTCGGCTGTCACCAGCTGCTCGATCCGATCCGGTCGATCTTCACGATGAACTACACGTTCTTCTACAGCTCGCCGCAGACCGATCCGCTGTTCGACAAGCAGCCCGGCATGTTCGCGTTCCAGAACGTCGTGCAGCCGATGCAGCACATCGAAGACTTCGCGAACCTGATCGCGACGCACCCGCTCATGCCGCAGGCGTGGGCACAGAAGCTCTGTTACTACGTCAACTCGGCGGCGTGCGACGCGAACGATCCGATCTTCAAGCAGATCGTCGCCGACTTCGCGAACGGGTTTAACTGGAACACGCTCGTCAGCGAGCTCGTCACCTCGCCGATCGTCACCGGCGCGTCGCAGACGAAGACGTACGACACCAACGGCGAGGTCATCGCCGTGTCGCGCCGCGATCACTTGTGCGCGGCGCTCAACAACCGGCTCGGCTTCAACGACATCTGCCAGCTGTCGGCTGCAGATAACAAGAAGCTCACGACGATCGGCGAGATCGTCGCCGGCTTGCCGTCGGACGGCTACGGCCGCGGCGCGACCGTTCCGGTGCTGCCGAACCAGCCGACGCTGTTCTACCGCGGCGGCCTGGAGAACATCTGCGAGCAAGTCTCGGCGATGGTGATCGACGCGAAGCCGACCGCTGCGCAGCCGAACGTGATGATCTGGACGAGCACGCAGCCGCAGCAAGCGATCGCCGCGTTCGTGTCACAGGTGATGGCGCTCACCGCGTCGGATCCGCGCTCGGGGCAAGCGAACGCGATCCTGACCTCGCACTTTCAGTCGGCGCTGGCCACCGGCGCATCGGCAACCGACTCGCTGCGTTCGACGTTCGTCGCCGCGTGTCTGTCGCCTTCGTTTATCGGCATCGGGATGTAAGGAGCCTTCGTCATGACTATCAACATCAAGCGCCGCAGCCTCCTGATGTCGACCCTTTTCGGCGCCGGCTATATCGGCCTGCGCTCGCTCGCGACCGGCATTCCCGCCGGCATCCTGCTCGGCGGCCGCAAGGCACTCGCCGACGGCGCGGGCAGCGCGTGCACGAATAGCAAGGCGCAGTACTTCGTGATGTCGACGTCGTACTTGGGCGACCCGCTCAACGCGAACGTGCCCGGCAGCTACTTCGACATCGCGACGGGCAAGACGGCGGCCGTCTCGCATCCGCTCGACTCGGGCATGACCCCGACGCAGTTCGCGTTCGGCGGTAACAACGTGACCGCTGCATTGCCGTGGTCGCAGATGGCGTCGTCCGTGCTGTCGCGCACGACGTTCTGGCACATCATGTCGAACACGCCGGTGCATCCGGCCGAGCCGCAGGTGTTGAGCTTGCTCAACGCGACGCAATCGAACGAGATGCTGCCGTCGATCATCGCGAAGCAGATGGCGCCGTGCCTCAACACGATCCAACAGCAGCCGATCACCGTCGGCGCGACGAACCCGAGCGAAGGCCTCAAGTTCAACGGCCAGGCGCTCCCGATCATCCCGCCGCTCGCGCTCAAGTCGACGTTGACGAACCCGAGCACGGGTCCGTTGGTCGGGTTGTCCAACTTGCAGTCGCTGCGCGACAACACGCTCGGCCAGCTCAGCGATCTCTATCGCGGCACCGCGACGACGGCACAGAAGGCGTATCTCGACTCGCTGATCCTCTCGCAGAGCGAGATCCGCAACATCAACCAAGACCTGCTCGACATGCTGTCGTCGATCACCGACAACTCCGTCGCGTCGCAAACCACGGCGGCGCTCGCGCTGATCAAGATGAACGTGACGCCGGTGGTGTGCATTCACATTCCGTTCGGCGGCGACAACCACAACGACACCGCGCTCGCCGGCGAGAGCACGCAGACGCAGGCCGGCGTCGCGTCGATCCAGAACCTCGTGCAAGAGATCGACGGCTACAACATGACCAACCAGGTCACGTTCATGTCGCTCAACGTGTTCGGGCGCCAGCTCGGCTCGACGTTCACCGATGGCCGCGGCCACAACCCGCTGCACCAAGTTTCGGTGACGGTCGGGACGCAGTTCAAGTCGATGGTCGTCGGCGGCATTCAATCGATCAGCAGCGACTTCGGCTGCGCGTCGATCGATCCGAGCAGCGGCGCCGCGCTCAAGACCGGCGGCATCTCGACCACCGACACGTTGACGTCGTTCGGCAAGACCATCCTCGCCAGCGTCGGCGTCGACACCACGACGATCAACACGCTGGTCAACGGCGGTCAGGTCATTACCGGAGCGCTGGCGTGAAGCTCGCCGGCGTTGTACTCGCGCTCGTCGTCGCCTCCGGCTGCGGCACGCCGCCGCCCGAGTTCGGCAACGTCGACGCGGGCGCGTGCGTCGAGTACATCGTGCCGGCGAGCGACGAGCTGTCGACGCCGCCGATGTCGTTTGCCAACGACGTCTTGCCGCTGTTCGAGGCGCACTGCGCGCAATGCCACGGCACGCAGAATTCTCCGTCGGGAAACCTGTTCCTCGGCAAGAGCGCCAGCGACGCCGGCGCGGTCTACGCGAATCTCGTCGGCACTGCGGGCATGGCCGCGGGCGAGCTCGCGACGATGAACTACGTGACCACGACGGATCCGTCGCACAGCTTCTTGATGCTCAAGCTCGACGGCGATCAGTGCATGTACGACGCGATGTGCGGCGGTGGCTCGTGTGACGAGGCGATGCCGCAGACCGGCGGTCAGCTCACGAGCGGCGACCGCGACACCATCCGACGGTGGATTTATCAGGGCGCGATGAGCAACTAGCTCGAGCTCGAAACGCGCAACACCATCGCCGTCAGCATCGCGACGATGCGCAGCAGTAACTCGCGAGCACTCACGCGCGCGGTGTCGTCGTCAGACGGCGCGAGCAGGTGGCATGCATCGAGGATCGCCGCGCACTCCGTCGCGGATCGGCGAGCCATTCGATAGAAACGCGCCTTGTCGTTCGGTGCAAATTCGCCGGCGCCTTCGGCGATGTTGAACGAGATCGAGCTGCCGGCTCGTCGCAATTGATCGGCGAGATACGCGCGACCGCGTGGGAGCTGTTGCGCGACCGCATCCGATGCAACCAAGAACTCGATCGTGACGCGGTAGACGTCGAGGCGCTCGTGCTCGAATTCAGTCATGGTGAACGTATCGGCACGTGTGCGCCCGAGTTGCGAAGCTGCTGTTTCGGGCTCGGGCTCGGACTCGGGCTCGGGTTTGGGCTGAGCACCTAGCCGTTCAGGAGCGTTCGAGCCTCTTCCCACGCGCCGGCCGTCCCGTAGTATTAGGGGCGCAATGTCGGACGAGAAGAAGCCGCCGGGACCCGGGGGACCGCGCCGCGACGGCGAGCGCGGGCTCGTGCTCGACGAGCGCGTGCGGACCAAGAAGCCGCCGATGTACAAGGTGCTCTTGAACAACGACGACTACACGACCCGCGAGTTCGTCGTGTGGGTGCTGCAGACGGTGTTTCACAAGAACGAGAACGACGCCGTCGCGATCATGAGCCACGTGCACAACAACGGCGTCGGCGTCGCGGGTGTGTTCACGTTCGAGGTCGCCGAGACGAAGGTCACGAAGACGATGGCGCTCGCGAAGCAGCAGCAGTTCCCGCTCCAGCTGTCGATCGAGCCCACCGACGAGTCGTAGTCCGCATCGCTGCTTCGCGCGGCGGTTGCCGACGAGGTCGGTGCTCGCTCGTACGGGATCACAGGGTCGAGTGCTTGCCCGTGCTCGGGGCACACGACCGCGGCGCGGCACGGTTCCGGTCGCGAATTCGAACACGCCGTCAGCCAGCGATGGATTTGCCCGACTTCGTTGGCCGAGCGGGTCCGAGGCGCCACTCGCAAGGCAGCCGCGCGAGGAGCCGGCGTTCTATTCGACGGCCGCGCGAGCGCACTCGACGAAGCCTGCCCGAAATCACGGGCATAGCGGGCCGAGCGCGATCCCGCGAGGTGCCTTACACTTGGCACCATGCTCTCTCCCGAGCTCCAAGCCACGCTGCAGCGCGCTGTCGATGACGTGCGCGGGCGTCGCCACGAATACCTCACGCTCGAGCACTTGCTGTTGTCGATCTTGGACGATCCGACGGGCGTCGACATCGTCACAAAGTGCGGCGGCGACGTCGAGCGCCTGCGCGGCGACCTCGAGCGGTTCCTCGACGAGCAAGTCGACGAGCTGCCCGAAGGCGAAGAATCCGGCCCCGACCAGACGCTCGCGTTCCAGCGCGTGCTGCAGCGCGCGGCGATGCACGTACAAGCGGCCGGTCGCCAGCAGATGACGACCGGCAACGTGATCGCGTCGATGTTCCGCGAGCGCGACTCGCACGCGGTGTACTTGCTCGAGAAGCAGGGCATCACGCGGTTCGACGTCATCAATTACATCTCGCACGGCGTGTCGAAGGTCGACGCCGGTGGCCCCGCGATCCAGCGGCGCTCGACGGGCGTCGAGGACGACGGTGCCGAGGATCAGAAGATCTCGAACCCGCTCGAGAGCTTTTGCGTCGATCTGACGCAGCGCGCGCGCGACGGCAAAATCGATCCGATGATCGGTCGCGTCGACGAGCTCGAGCGCATGGTCCAGGTGCTGTCGCGCCGGCGCAAGAACAACCCGCTGCTCATCGGCGAGCCGGGCGTCGGCAAGACGGCGCTCGCCGAAGGCCTCGCGCTGCGCATCGTCGCGAAAGAAGTGCCGGAGCCGCTGCACGACTGCAAGGTCTACTCGCTCGACATGACGGCCGTGCTCGCGGGCACGCGCTATCGCGGCGACTTCGAAGAGCGGCTCAAGGCCGTGATGAAGGTGCTGATCGCCGATCCGAAGTCGATCCTGTTCATCGACGAGATCCACAACATCATCGGTGCCGGCGCGACGAGCGGCGGCACGATGGACGCGGCGAACATTCTCAAGCCGCCGCTGTCGAACGGCGAGCTGCGCTGTATCGGCTCGACGACGTTCAAGGACTATCGCCAGGCGTTCGAGCGCGATCGCGCGCTGGCGCGGCGATTCCAGCGCATCGACGTCGGCGAGCCGACGGTGCCCGAGGCGATCGAGATCCTGAAAGGCCTCAAGCCGCGTTACGAAGAGCACCACAAGGTGAAGTACACCGACGCGGCGATCGAATCCGCGGTCGAGCTGAGCGCGCGCCACATCAGCGGCTCGCACTTGCCCGACAAGGCGATCGACGTGATCGACGAGGCCGGCGCGAAAGTTCGCTTGATGAAGGCCGAAGCCCGGCCCGACGAGATCCGGCCGGAGTTGATCGAAGAGGTCGTCGCGAAGATCGCGCGGATCCCGACGCGCAGCGTGTCGTCGGCGGACAAGACGAAGCTCGCGAACGTCGAGCTCGAGCTCAAGCGGCTGATCTTCGGTCAGGACGCCGCGATCGAGCAGCTCGCGACGGTGATCAAGCTGTCGCGCGCGGGCCTCGGCCATCCCGACAAGCCGACCGGCAGCTTCCTGTTCGCGGGCCCGACCGGCGTCGGCAAGACCGAGCTCGCCAAGCAGCTCGCGAACGTGATGGGCATCGAGTTCGTGCGCTTCGACATGTCCGAGTACATGGAGAAGCACACGGTGTCGCGCTTGATCGGCGCTCCGCCGGGCTACGTCGGCTTCGATCAGGGCGGCCAGCTCACCGACGCGATCAACAAGCACCCGTACTGCGTCATCTTGCTCGACGAGATCGAGAAGGCGCACCCGGACATCTACAACATCTTGTTGCAGGTGATGGACCACGCGACCTTGACCGACAACAACGGCCGCAAGAGCGACTTCCGCAACGTCATCTTGATCATGTCGAGCAACGCGGGCAGCCGCGAGATGGCGAACGGCAAGATCGGCTTCGGCGATTCGATCGCGGATTCCAAAGACGGCAAGAAGGCGCTCGAGCGCGTGTTCACGCCGGAGTTCCGCAACCGGCTCGATGCGACCGTGATGTTCGGCGCGCTGCCGACCGAGGTGATCCGCAAAGTGGCGCGCAAGTTCCTCGACGAGCTCGACGGTCAGCTCGCGGAGAAGAACGTCGACCTCGAGGTCAGCGAAGCCGCGGTCGACTGGTTCGTCGAGCACGGCTACGACAAGGCGATGGGGGCGCGGCCGATGAGCCGGCTCGTACAAACAACGCTGAAGGCGCCGCTCGCGAACGAGATCCTCTTCGGTAAGTTGACGTCGGGCGGTGTCGCCAACATCGACGTCAAAGCGGGCGAGATCACGATCTCGTGCGTCGCGGCGGATCTCCCCGCGAACTAGGCGGTAACATCTCCATGAATGGTGGATGACAGCGCCCCGACTCGGGCAGCTGCAGGCGATGCGACCGCCGACGGGACGCTCGGACCTGCACGGACCGAGTCGATGTCGTCGCAGGCAAGCACGCACGAGCTCACGATCGTTCCGACCGTCGGCGTCGCGCAGTTCGTCGCACTACCGGATCCCGGTTATCAGCTCGGCGAGCTGATCGGTCGCGGCGGTATGGGCGAGGTGCTCGTCGCCCAAGATCTTCGGATCGGCCGCGAGGTCGCGGTCAAGCGCATCCGCGGCCGGCCGTCGCCCGACGCGATCGATCGATTCCTGCGCGAAGCGCGGATCCAGGCACGGCTCGACCACCCGGCGATCGTGCCGGTCTACGAGCTCGCGACCGATGCCGAGGGCGTGCCGTTCTTCACGATGAAGCGGCTCACCGGCGTCACGCTCGCGGAGCAGCTCGCCGACGACGGCCGCAAGATCCAGCCGCTGTTGCGCGCGTTCGCCGACGTCTGCCTCGCGATCGAGCTCGCGCACTCGCGCGGCGTCGTGCATCGCGACCTCAAGCCGTCGAACATCATGCTCGGCGACTTCGGCGAGGTCTACGTGCTCGATTGGGGCGTCGCACGCGTGCTTGCCGATACGACGCGTCACACGCGCGCGATCACCGCGCAGCCCGATGTCGAAAACACGACCGCCGGCTCGATCCTCGGCACGCCGGGCTACATGGCGCCGGAGCAGGTCCGCGGTCACGACGCGGGACCACCGGCCGACGTCTACGCGCTCGGCGCGATCTTGTTCGAGCTGTTATCCGGCGAGCCGCTGCATCCGCGCGGCGAATCGGCGCTCGCGGCGACGCTGATGACGCCGCAGACCGCACCGACCGCGCGCGCGTTCGACCGCACGATCGCGCCCGAGCTCGACCTCGCGTGCTTCGACGCGCTCGCCGAAGATCCGGCCGCGCGACCGACCGCGCGCGAGCTCGCGACGCGAATCCAGGCCTACCTCGACGGCGATCGCGATACCGAGCAGCGCCGCGAGCTCGCAAAGCAACAGCTCGAAGCCGCCCGCGACGCGCTCGAATCGGATTCCGACACCGGCCGTGCGACCGCGATGCGGCGCGCCGGGCGCGCACTCGCGCTCGATCCCGATTCACTCGAAGCAGCTGCGATGATCGCGCGGCTCACGGTCGAGCCGCCCGAAAAGCTGCCGCCGGCGCTCGTTGCGAGCCTCGAAGCCGAAGACAAGATGCTCAATCGCGATCGCTCGATGCGCGGGCTGCGCGCGTACTCGGCGGTGTTCATCTTCATCAGCATGGTCCCGATCCTCGACGTCACGAACTGGAGCTTGCAGATCGCGGCGTGGGGCCTCGTCGCGATGCTCGCGGCGATCATGTGGGCCGGCAAGAGCTCGGGCGTGACGCGGTTGTTTCCGGCGCTGATCGTGAACTTGTCCGCGGTGTTCGTGTTCAGCCGCATCTTCGGGCCGTTCATCATCACGCCGGTCGCGACCGTCGGCATCTTGCTGTCGTTCACCGCGAGCCCGCGGCTGATGGAGCGGCGCTGGCTGATCGCGATCTGGGCGACCCTCGCAGTGATGCTGCCGATCGTCGCCGAAGCCGTCGGGATCCTGCCGCGTACGTGGTGGGTCGCCGATGGCGCGGTGATCTCGACCTCGCAGATGGTCAAGATCCACGGCAGCCGCGACGAGATCTGGCTCGTCGTCGCGAACGCGATCTGGATCGCGATCGTATCGAGCTACGCGATCGGCACGAACCGCCGTCGCCGCGACCTGCAGCGCCAGCTCCACATCCAGCGCTGGCACTTGCAGCAGACGATCCCGAATCCGAACGATCTGCGGTTCCCACGGACGAAGATGTGACCGACGACAACGACAAGACGTTGCCGGCCGAGCCGGTGATGTCGAACGCCGCGACGCACCGGATCGAGCGCGCCGGCGCCGAGGTCGGCGGCTACGAGCTCGGTGAGTTGCTCGGCCGCGGCGGCATGGGGGAAGTGATCGCGGCGCACGATCCACGCATCGAGCGCGAGGTCGCGCTCAAGCGCATGCGCGGTGGCGATACCAGCGCCGACGCGGTCGCACGCTTCATCCGCGAAGCGAAGATCCAGGCGCGGCTCGATCATCCTGCGATCGTGCCGGTCCACGAGCTCGGCCACGACGACGACGGGCTGCCGTACTTCACGATGAAGCGGCTGTCGGGCACGACGTTGCACGCGCGCTTGCACGCCACCGGCGCGATCCAGCCGCTGCTGCGCGCGTTCGCCGACGTGTGCTTTGCCGTCGAGCTCGCGCACTCGCGCGCGGTCGTCCATCGCGATCTCAAGCCGTCGAACATCATGCTGGGGGACTACGGCGAGGTCTACGTGCTCGATTGGGGCGTCGCGCGCGTGATCGGCTCGCAGCCCGCGCAGCCGACGAATCCACCGGTCGATTCGGGTGTGCCCGACGGCACCGCGACCGGCGCGTTGCTCGGCACGCCGGGCTACATGGCGCCGGAACAAGTCCGCGGTGAGCCGGTGCAGCCGGCCGCCGACGTCTACGCGCTCGGCGCGATCCTGTTCGAGATCCTCGCGGGCGAGTCGCTGCATCCGGCCGGCGTCAACGCGGCGATCGCGAGCACGTTGCAGAACAGTGCCGAGTGCTCGCCGGCGAAACGCGCGCCGTCGCGCAACATCGCGCCCGAGCTCGATGCCGCATGCGTGGCGGCGCTCGCCGAAGATCCGGCGACGCGCCCGACGGCGCGTGCCCTCGCGACGAAGGTCCAGGCCTACCTCGACGGCGACCGCGATCTCGATCATCGCCGCGCGCTCGCGGCCGAATCGCTCGCCGATGCGCGCGACAAAGAAGCCGCCGGCGATCGCGTCGCTGCGTTACGCGCGGCCGGTCGCGCCGTCGCGCTCGATCCCGAGTCGCGCGACGCCGCCGAGCTCGCGACCGCGCTGATCCTGACGCCGCCGCGCGAGACGCCGCCCGACGCGCTCGCCGCGGTCGCCGCGATCGAAGCCAAGCTCGAGCGCGCACGTGGCATGCGCGGCGCGTGGCTCTACCTCACGGTGTGGGCGCTGCTGATCTTCGCCGCGTTCGTGCACGTCAAGAGCTGGCCCGATCTGATCGCGCTGCTCGCCGCCGGCAACGCGATGTCGGGGCTCGTGTGGTTGCACGCGCGCGGCAAGCTGCCGAGCGTCGTGCTGGTCGCGTGCAACATCGCGTTCGGCGTGTTGTTCGAGCGGATCGGCGGACCGTTCCTGTTCACGCCGCTCTACGCGTGCATCATCGCGATCGGCGTCGGCACGCAGGTGAGTCGCGAGCGCCGCGGCGTTGCGCTGGTCGCGCTCGCGATCACGTTCGTGTTGCCGGTCGTGCTCGAGCTCACCGGCGTGCTCGGCCGGACGTTCTGGATGACACCGAACGGCGTGGTCACGAACGGCGTGGTCTACGACGGCCGCACCAACTTCGATATTTTCGGAATGTTGCTCGGCACGTTCGCGCTGTGCGCGTTGCTCGTCACGTACACGCTGACGATGAACCGCGCCCGCAAGGCCGCGCAGCGCGAAGCGGCGGTGCAAGCGTGGCATCTGCGCCAGCTGTTGCCGCCGTCGAAGTAGCCCCGGTCGCGCGACAGCGTGGCGCGTCGCTTCGGTGCTCGCGCTCGCCGCCATTCGACGACTCCACAGCGCGGCGAACACCGGCGAAGTAGGTGCTGCGCCTTCGCGACGATAGCCCTATTCCGGAATCGGATCGTGCTCGCCGCGGAACAGGCGCTGGCGCACGCGCTCGTGCTGGCGCTGCTTGTACGCGTCGTGGCTCGACGCGCCGCTCTCGTTCAGATGCGCGGTGTTCTTGTCGCAGACCTGGAACTCGGTGAGCACGAACACGACGTGCGCGAGGTCGTGCGGCAGCTGGTTGCGCTCCATCAGGCGATCGACGCGCAACGGCAGATCGGCGACGAAGTTGACGATGCGATATTCGGGGCCGGAGAACTCGTTGAGCGGCGCCGCGATCGGCGTGCTGTGGTCGGCGTTGATGATCGCCTTGAGATCGATGAGCTGGTTCACCGATTCGCCGGGCACGATGTAATTGAACGGCACGAGCTGGCGCGTCAGCGTCGCGAGCATCGGCACGAGGTCGCCGTAGCTCGGCACGATCAGGCGGAATCGGACCTTGTCGTAGATGCTGGCGGCGATCGTCGCGCGCTTGGCTAGCAGCTTGGTGATCTGCGAGTCGTG
>DASXEF010000154.1:0-4508 GCA_036490255.1 Kofleriaceae bacterium | reverse complement strand
CCAGTCGAGCACGCGCGACCACTTCTGGTTCCACTCGAGCGCGCTCGCAGTCTCGGCCCAGAACCCGTCCGGATCTTTTGCGGCGTGCTCGGCCATGCGCTCGTACTCCGCCATGCTCTTGACGAGCGCGTGCGACGCGACGTCGGCCGGCGGCGGGAAGCTGCGATTCTCGACGAGGACGGAATCGATCGAAGATGGATTCGTCATGTCACACCATCGCAATCGCTTCGATTTCGACCTTGGCGTCGCGCGGCAGTCGCGCGGCTTGCACCGTCGAGCGCGCCGGCGGATCGCTCGGAAACGCCTCGCCGTAGATCGCGTTGACGGCCGCGAAGTCGTCCATGCTCGCCAAGAAGATCGTCGTCTTGACGACGTGCTGCCACGACGCGCCCGCCGCCTCGAGCACCGCGCCGAGGTTCGCCATCACCTGGCGCGCCTGCGCTTCGACGCCGCCGGCGACCATCGCGCCGCTCGCCGGATCTAGCGCGATCTGGCCGCTGGTGAAGATCATCCGCCGCTCGCCGACGGGCACGCTAACCGCTTGCGAATACGGCCCGATGGCGCCAGGCGCCGTCGCGGTCCGCACGATGCTTGGCTTCATGTGGCGGTCGTAGCACAGGCTCGGGATTGACACCCGACCGGCCGGGTTGCTACACAACGAACCCTCTCGGGCGTTTAACTCAGCGGGAGAGTGATTCCTTCACACGGAATAAGTCGGGGGTTCAATCCCCTCAACGCCCACCACGAAAACGGCCGGTTACCGACGGGGTTTCCGGCCGTTTTGTTTTCCATGACCCCGAGCATGACCCCGATCGATCCACCTCCGCCAAAGACCGAAGCCAAGCCACTCGCACGCGCGGCCGTGCGTGAGGTTCTCGCGAAAACACCGGTGCTCGGCTCCGTCCTCAAGGTCATCAGAGAAGCCGAGGAGGACACGAGAAAAGCCCGCCAAGAGCGATGGCTTGCCGAGCTCGCAAGCGGCGCGCACGATCCGCAGCAGTTCAGCGAGCGGCTCGCGAATGCCCTCGCCGGCGACGAAGGCGACGCGGTCCGCGCGGCCATCCTCGAGAGCGCGCGTGCCGCGCTCGACGCGGTGGATGAAGCTGCGATCCCGTGCATCGGTCGGCTCACGCGACGATTCCTGACCACGAGGACGCCGGCACCTCGTGTCTTTCGCAATCTGATGGCGATGTTCAAGATGGTCGAGAGCGAGACGCTCGACACCCTGCGAAGCGTCGTGACGCGGCTTCGCGAACGCGTAACAACAGACGACATCCCCACGAACTTCCTGTTCGACATCGGCGCAGAGTTTCGATGTTGGAACTGGTACGCGGTTGTAAACGGAGCACCGGGTACGATTACGTTGGCGACTGGGGATGCCGCCTACGATGCAGTCGTCGCGCTGCTCGGCACCACAAGTAACCCCTTCAGCAAGAAGCAAGGTGACTTCGAAGGCCCGCTATTCACAGCCGAGATGCGCGAGCTCTTAGAAGCAATTCTCTAAGCAGCCTTGCGCTCGAGCCCGGTTGCGATGTCGAAGACCTTCGCGAGCCCCGTACGCTGCTCGGCCGCAGAAACCGTCGAGTAATGCCGCTGCATATCGGGTGTCGCGTGCCCGCTGATCGAGCGCGTTACGATGTCGGCCATCCACGCGCATCAATCGATCTTCTGGCACCCCTTCATGCAGTTTTGGTTTTTCGCGTAACAATTCCTGCCCTGAGGATCGGCGATGCACTGCTGGAATAGGATCGCGCAGCCCTGTTCGCACCCGGGATCCGATGAATTGGTGTTCGCGCTGGCCATCGTCTGCGCGAACACGCGCTTCAAGATGCCAGCTTGTTCGTTGACGAACGTGATCCGAACGATCGAGTGCTCCTTCCCGCAGCAGAAGTGCTTGTCGTCGGTACGTTCGATTTTCACGATCGAGCTTTTCGGAATTTGCAACGAAGCGGAGCACGGGCATCCGCCTGACTTCGACCACGGAGTCACGCGAACGTCGTCGCTCGCATCACCTCGCTCGATGTACCCCACGAACGGCGCCTCCCGCTCGGCGCGATCTTCCTCATCCAAAAACGCATCCACCACACCTTGATTCGCCATGCGCGAACGATAAGAGCGCACCGAAATGCTCTGCAATAGTCGCGGAGCAATTTCACACGATGATTCAGCGGCGCTTGATCGGCGCTGGCTTGAACCGGCGCACTGTATCGGGTGCACGTTGCAGTTGCTGCCACCGACGAGCCGCGAAAGTCTCGACGAGCGACGCGAACGCGGAAGCCAGCTCGTCGTCGCCGCTCGCGATGTCCTCGATCTTCGAGCGCGCGATGCGACGCGTCTTGTCGGTGGTTGGCCACGGCCTCGACACGCCGACGCGATACGCGACCGACTCGGCCCAACGATCACCACGCGACGCGGCGACGCCGCCGAGTTCGGTGGGCGTGATCCACTCCCGTGGACAGGCTGCTTATGCCGCCATCTGATCGGTTGTGATTCGGTTTCGTTCGTACTGCGCCGGGCTCACGTAGTCGAGTGTCGAGTGCCGGCGCTTCTGGTTGTAGAAGACCTCGATGTAGTCGAAGAGCTGCTGCTTGCCGTCGTGGATCGACTCGAAGGTCGCCGAGCTCGAACTTCACCGTCGAGTTCCAACTCTCCATCGCGGCGTTGTCGAGGCAGTCGCCGCGACGGCTCATGCTGCAAACGATTCCCGTTGGTCTCGAGCAAGTCGCGGTAGTCCTCCGACGCGTATGTCGACCCGCGGTCCGAGTGACGCAGGAGCCCTGCCTCCGGGCACCGACGACGAATCGCCGCTTCGAGCGCCTGGATCGTGAGGTGACGGTCCCGGTTACCGACGAGGTGACCGGGCCTCTTCGTTTCCGAATAGTGTGTCGCTTCACCTCGTTGTTCGTCGATGCGCGCGCTCGCCGGGTTCGTTGTCGTCGCGGTCGCGTGTCGTTCGCCGAGCCCGCCGCCGCCGCCACCAGCTCCCGCGGCGGTCGCACGCGCACCGGCGTTGGTAGCCGTCGATCCCGTCGCACGCGAGCTCGCGGCGCTCTCTGTCACCGACGACGATTTCTATCGCCCGGTGCTCTACACGTGGACGACCGCCGACTCGGTCGCGAAGCTGCGCAAGACGCGTCAACTGCTGGTGGCGACGATCGCGACCGGCGGCTTCGTGTCGCCGTATCTCCGCGCGTTGATCGCCATCGCGCGTCGCGGCGGAACCGGCGGCGACGTCGCGCGGATGCTGCTGACGAATGCGCAGCTGCTGCGCCGCCGCTACGCGTGGCCGGCGCCGTTCGCGACCGTGCTCGGGCTCGGCCCGCGCACGTATGGCAGCGAGCTGATCCGGATCGAGCTCGATCGCGACGCGTGGATCGGCAGGTTCGAGCCGTCGGCGGCGGATCCGTTTCGCTTCGTCGACGCGACGAATGCGGAGGTGCCACTCGGCGACGTGCTCGCGCATCCCGAACGCATCGGCGCGATGTTTCACGTCCAACGCGGCGCCGCCGTGCCGTTTCGCGAGTTCGTGATCTGCAATCCGGCGATGGTGGCGTCGTGGCAGGTCGCGACACCGGCCGTCGACGCCGAGCTCGCGGCCGAGCGCACGATGCTCGAAGCGCTCGCTCGTCGCGCGGGCACGACGCGCGAGTCATCCGTCACCGCCGACTGGACGAGCCGATCCACGAGCGGCCGCGATTGGATCCACGCGTGGCATGCCGCGCTCGCGTTCGACAACGCGCGCTATCGACCGACGCCGGAAACGCTCGACGCGCTGGCCAAGGCGCTGTCGGCGCCGGCCGGCGCCGCACTGACGGGTCCGTGAGCCCACTCGCGCGCGTATTCACCGCGCAACTGCTCCCACTCGGCATGCTCGGCGACGAGCACGCCGGCTTGCCAGCTGAACACGTCGGCCGGGCGATCGTGATCGTCGTAGAGCGGGATCACGTGGATGTGGAGATGCATCGACGTCGGCGTCAGCTCGCCGGCGCTGCTTCCCGTCGACGTCACGTAGATGCGCAGCGGCGAACGGATCCGCTCGAGCATCTTCGCGGCGTGCAGCGCGTCGCGATTGATCCGCGCCCACAACGCCGGATCACATGCGGTGTACGTCGTCACGTGAGCGCGCGGCATCACGACGAGATGGCCCCAACGCCGGACGTAGCGCGGCAACAGCACGAGGATGGTGTCGTCCTCGTAGACGGCATACGTCGCACCGACGGCGCGATCGCGCACGGCGCACATCAGGCACGACGGCGAGCCACCTTCGTCGCGGATTCGAGCGAGCGCCTCGTCGCGCGTGATCAGAGAAGGCATTCCGGGACGAACGAACAGCGGCGACACTTTCTTCCGCGAACCGTGCACGTCGTTGCGCACGACGTGCGTCGTGGCACGTGAAAGCGGTCGTGCGTTGTCATGCCGATCGCGATGTTGTAATCGCGTCGGATGCGCACGTGGGTCTGGCTCGTCGCGGCGGCATGCAATCACTCGAGCGCGGTCGCGACCGACTC
>DASXEF010000144.1:0-2995 GCA_036490255.1 Kofleriaceae bacterium | reverse complement strand
ACGACTTCATCGACCTGAAGGGAACCGTCAATGGCATCGATCTCGGCCAGGCCTTCATCTCGGAGGGCGGCGCGCCGCAACAGGTTCTCAGCACGCCGACGCCATCGTCCGCGATGTGGTCGCTCGACGCCACCGAGGTCGGCAGTACCGCACGTGTCGTCATCGATGACGACGGCGACGAGTTCGTTCTCGATGCAACGATCGACGGGGCGAGCGCGGTCGTGACCGACTGCACCAGCAATCTGACTTGCTACTGATTACGGTGCGAACGCGAACTTCGCCACGTCGTCGAGTGCGCCGAGCGCGTGGTCGTGCCAGCGCAGCAAGAGCTGATTACTCGTCGCGATCGCGAGCAGGTCGTGCGGCCCGCCCGACAACGCCGCAGCCGACAGATCGTTCGACATCGCGCAGCGCTCGAACACGACCCATTCGTGATCGAGGCAGCCGAACTGCCGGCGCACCGCGACGATCGGCGGCGTAGTCGAGAGCCACGTCAGGTCGGTGACGCTGTCGTAGTTCGCGTTGCGCAGGTCAAGATCGTCGTCGGTCGGATACTGCGTCGTCGCCGTGCCGTCGGTGCATCGCAGCACGGTGTGCTGATGATCGCGATCGTCGGGCACCGGCACGTCGACGAGGCCCGCATGGATCGCGGTCGATGCAGCGACGGCCGGCAGCGGCGTGGTCGCGGAGTCGCTCGGCTCTTCCGAATCGAACGCCGCCTGCGGCTGCGTGCGAACGATCTGAAGCGGCCCGGGAGAAACCCGCGCGAACACCCACGCACGGCACTCGCCGCCCTCGGGTACGCAGTGATGTGCGATGCCGTGCGGGAGGTCCCAACCCCAGTCACACCGCGCCTGCCAGACCGCTCCGTCGGTGCTCGCGAGCATGCGCCAGTGCGGCGGCTCGAACGCCTCGGTTGGTTGCTCGGCGCTCGGATCCGGCGGCTTCGCGACTCTCCAGCGCGCGGCCGGGACGACCGCGTAGCGCTCGTAGCCGCGAGCGGAGATGTGGCCGACGTCGCCGTTCTCGAGCATCACGACGGGATCGCCGCTCACCCACGCGAGCGTGGTGATCACGCCGGCCACGTCAACGCTGCGCGTGATGACGACGCCGTGCGACGTCGTCTTTGCGAATTGCACGTGCGTGTGCGTGACATCCTGAGCGTCGGACGCGGGACTCGAGATCGTCACGAATGCGACCTCGGGAACATCGGATGGAATCCGATCGATCGCTGCATCAGGTGGATCGATCGCCGCGGCGTCGACGACGGGCACACGCACCGGCTCGACAGCAACGCTCGGCGGCGGCAGCGATCGCTGACACGCGGCCAACGCAGTTATCGCTACGACTCGCCACACCACACCGTGATCAACGCGCCTCATCTACCGGGTATTCAATCACGCATCGGGCGCGTTGCCCCCGCTTCACGATTTCGTCATCGCGTTCGCCTGGGCACGCGCTCGAACGCGACGCTACGTTCACTGCATGCGATCCATCGTTCCATTCATCGTCGCCGCCGTCGTCTCGTCGCCGCTCGTCGCGCGCGCACAACCCGCCGATTGCGCCGCCGTGGGCACCGCGCCCGCGAGCGCGACGATTCCGCAGCCCGCGTTGTCGGCGAAGATCTCGCTCGCGCTGTGCCAGGCCGAATCGAGCTTCGGCGCATTGCAGCTCAAGCCCGACGGTACGTCGATCGGCGAGATGACGAACGCCGCGGCGCCGAGCCTGACGTTGCTCGATCAAGTGATCCAGAGCGGCGACACGACGTTCGCGCCGATCGCGACCAAGGCGAAAGCCGGCCTCATGATCGCGATGGCCGTGCGCATGCGGAATTCGATCTCGCCGGTCAGCGCGACGACGGTCGGCCCGGCGCTCGCGGCGCACGATCAAGCGCACGCGGCGCTGGAGCCGAAGATCGCCGCCTGGCTCGGCGGCAACTAGCGTCACGTTCGATCGTCGAGCGAGATCACGGAGCGTGTGACGTCACGCAAGCGCGCGTGGCAACGCGAGCGTGAACGTCGATCCTTCGCCGAGCGCGCTGTCGACGCTCATGCGTCCGCCGTGGGCGGCGATGATCGCCTTGACGAGCGAGAGACCGAGGCCGAGGCCCGGCTTCGAGCGACTCGGTTCGGCGCGGTACAAGCGATCCCAGATCCGCGGGATCGATCCCTCGGGAATGCCTTCGCCGTGGTCGCGAACGTGGACGAGCGCCTCCGACGCGGTCGCGACGACGTCGAGCGCGACCGTGCTGCCTCGCGGCGAATACTTGATCGCGTTGTCGAGCACGTTTGCGATCGCTTGGCGCAAGCGGACGGCATCGACCGAGACGAGCGCGGCGTCGTCGCGTCCGAGCGTGATCGCGACGCCGGCGTCTTCCGCGACGTGCTCGTAGAGATCGACGACGTCCGCGACGAGCGCGCCCAGTGCCACCGTCGCGCGATCGAGCCGCATGATGCCGGTCTCGGCCTCTGAAATATCCATCAGCGTGCGCAGCATCCGCAGCACGTGATCGGTCTCTTCGACACAGGTACCGAGTGCGTCCCGCGCGGCCTCGAGCTCGGTTGCGCCGAGCGCGAGCTCGGCCGTGCCGCGCAACCGCGTCAGCGGCGTTCGTAGATCGTGCGCGACGTTGTCGAGCGACTCGCGAATTCCGCCGACCAGTGATTGGTTGCGCGCGAGCATGCGATTGAACAATGCCGACAGCTCGTCGAGCTCGTCGGTCGTACCGCGATCCGGCACGCGCCGCGACAGATCTCCCGAGGAGATGACGTCCGACGCCGCGCCGGCGAGCTCGCGCACGGGTCGAAGCCCGCGACGCGTGAGCACGTAACCGCCGATCACGGCCAGCACGATCGCGCCGATCACCAGCGCGATCGCGCCGCCGCGTAGCTCGTGCAGCACGGCCGGCCACGGCGACTCGGTCGTGCCGATTTCGACGTCGAGCTCGCCGCTCGAGCGTTCGAGTGTCACGCGCGCGCGATCCATGTCGCCGCGT
>DASXEF010000106.1:0-5721 GCA_036490255.1 Kofleriaceae bacterium | reverse complement strand
CTCGTCGTGTCGCGCGATCGTCGCACGCCGGTGCCGCAGCGCTCGCGGCCTGCGGGTCCAGCGCCGAACGCGCCGCTCACGCTCGAAGAAGGCGAGCTGCCGTCGCGCGAGGGTTGGAACCCGGTGCCGACGCACTCGGCGACGAACATGATCCCGCACGATCCGGCACTCGACGCACCGTTGACGCTCGAGGACAGCGAGGTTCCGTCGCGCTCGCGATCGCGCTCGCAGTCGCAATCGCAATCGCACTCCCAATCGCAGCGTGCGAAGAGCGTGTCGCAGCACAGCGTGTCGCGGTCGCAATCGCAGTCGGTTTCTCAGAGCGTCTCGCACAGCGTGTCGCGTAGCGTACCGGCGCCGCTCACCCTCGAGCCGTCGGGCGCGAGCCCGCCGCAATTGCCACCGGCGCCGATCGTCAACCCGATCGTGCCGGTCGCGCCGCAGCCTCCCGCGCCGCTGCCGCCGCCGGTCGTGCCCGCGCCGCAGTTGCCGGCGGCGCCGCAATCGCGACCGAGCTTCTCGGGCTGGGGGCCACCGATGGCCGCGCAGATCCGGCCACCGACGGTGCAGCCGGTTCCGCAAGCGCCGCCGAAGCCGCCGCAACGCGCGCCGACCGCACCGCCCCCCGCGACCACGACGATGGGCGGCGGTGGCCTCGCGTCGCTCGGATTTCGCCCGTGGATGTTGATCGTCGGCGCGGTGATCGTCGCGCTCGCCGCATTCGCGATCACGCGCGCGTTCATTCGTTGAGCGAACGTGGCGATGCGCCTCGTGGTACCCTCGAACGGTGTCGACGGCGGGCCAGCTCGTCGGTTCCTACCGACTGTTGCACGAGCTAGGACGAGGCGGCATGGGCGCGGTCTTCGTCGGCGAGCACACGCTGCTCGGCCGTCGCGCGGCGATCAAGCTCTTGCTCCCGGCGTTTTCCGCCGACACCGCGATCGTCGAGCGCTTCTTCAACGAAGCAAAGGCGACGACGCTGATCGCCGAGCCCGGCATCGTCCAGATCTTCGATTTCGGCTACACCGACGACGGCAGCGCGTTCATCGTGATGGAGCTGCTCGAAGGCGAGCCGCTCGCGACGCGCCTGCATCGAGTCGGTCGCTTCGGCGCGGTCGAAGCAGTGCGCATCGCGCGCTTGATGAGCGTGTCGCTCGCGGCCGCGCACGCGCGCGGGATCGTCCACCGCGATCTCAAGCCCGAGAACGTCTATCTCGTCGCGGATGCCGCGATCGCCGGCGGCGAGCGGCCGAAGATCCTCGATTTCGGCATCGCGAAGCTCTCGCGCGATCCCGGCCGCACCGCGACGCAGACCGGCGCGCTGCTCGGCACGCCGCAGTTCATGTCGCCGGAGCAATGCCGCGGCACCGCCGAGCTCGACGGGCGCTCCGATCTGTACTCGCTCGCGTGCGTGTTGTTCGCGATGCTGACCGGCGAGCCGCCGTTCGCGTACGAAGCCGCCGGCGAGCTGATCGTCGCGCACGTGACCGAGCCAGCACCGCTCGTCTCGTCGCGGCGTCCCGGCGTACCGCCCGAGCTCGACGCGATCGTTGCACGCTCGCTCGCCAAAGATCCTGCGGAGCGCTTTCAGACGATGGCCGAGCTCGCCGAGGTGCTCGCCGGGATCGAAGACGCGTTGAAGCTCGGGCCGCAATCGGCGATCACGCCGGCGAGCATCTCGATCGCGGTCGCCGCGTCGGCCCCGACGATCACGGCGACATCGGGCCAGATGGTCTCGACGGTCGCGCCCGCGCGGCGCCGGCGGATGCGCACGGTGATCGCGTGCGCGGCTTCGGTGGTGGCGCTCGGCGCGGTCGCGATCGCGCTATCGCTGCACGGGAGCGACGCGACTGCCGCGAGCGATGCCGGATCGTCGACGACGATCGCGCTGCCGGTCGTTCCGGTCGCACCCGCGGTCGTGCCGCCACCACCGCCACCTGCCGATGCCGCGATGGTCGAGACGACGATCGACGCCGCGAACACGACGCCACCACCACATCACATCGCGCATCCACCCAAACACCCGCATGCCCAGACCACTCACACCGATGCTGCGCCTCCTGTCTTCGATCGCGGCGATTAGCGCGATCGTCGGCGGCGGAACGGCGCGCGCGCAAGACGCGGATGCCGAGACGCTGTTCGACGACGGCAATCGCATGATGGCCGCGGGTAAGCTTCCCGAGGCGTGCGCCGCGTTCGAAGCATCGAATCGCGTCGAGCCGCGCGCCGGCACGCTGATCCGGCTCGGCCAATGTCGAGAGCAAACCAAGCAACTCGCGTCGGCGTGGTCGGCGTATCGAGACGCACTCGCCCGTGCGAAGGACGCGCAGAAGAAGACGTTCGCGACCGAGCGCATCGCCGCACTCAAGCCGCACCTGTCGTCGCTCACGGTGCACGTCGCCGACGCTGCCGGGCTCGAGCTCACGCGCAACGGCGAGCCGTTCGACGCGGCGCTGTGGAATCGCGCGACTCCCGTCGACGGCGGCACGTACGCACTCGCCGCGCACTCGCCCGGTCATCGCCCGTGGTCGGCCTCGATCACCGTGCCGGTCGCGGACGGCGCGATCACGGTCACGGTGCCCGCGCTCGCGCCCGACGTGGTAGCGACCGTCGCGCCCGTAACGCCAACGCCGATGCCAACGCGAACGCCGGCGCCGATTCCCGAGCCGTCGCGCTGGACGAACCTGCGCTACGCGGCGATCGGCACGGCCGCGCTCGCCGTCGTCGCCGGTGCGACCGGCGGCGTCGTCGGCGAGCTCGCGCGGCGCGACCAGAGCTCGGCCGAGGCGCTGTGCACGCCGAACGTGCCGTGCGTCGACGGCGCGCACGCACAGTCGCTGATCGATCGCGGCCGCGACCGCGCGCTGATCGCGAACGTCGGTTTCGGCGTCGCCGGAGCTGCCGCGATCGCGACCGTCGTGCTGTGGCTCGTCGGTGCGCCGACGGCTTCTGGCGAGCACGCCCTCGCGATCGTGCCCGACGGACACGGCATCGCGCTCGGAGGTCGGTTCTGATGCGCGTATGGCTCGCCGCCGTCGCGATCGTCGCGTGTCGCGTTCCCGACGATCAGTTTCCGATCACCGACGCGCCATCGCCGAACAACTCCGACGCGACGCTCGATGCGCCCGGATCGAGCTGCGCGACGCTGGACTCGTTCGGTGGGCTCGTGCCGGTCCCGAGCCTCGGCCCGGCGAGCTCGGTCGCGCGGTTCTCGCCCGACGAGCTGACCGCGTACTTCGCGATCGACACCGGCTCGAACACGATCCAGCAGCTGGTCTACGCGACGCGCAACGAGATCGACGATCCGTTCGGTTCGGCGATGTTCGTCAGCGCGGCGGATAGCAGCGACGGCCAGTCTGCACCGACGCTGTCGCCCGATCAGCTGACGCTTTACTACACGTGGGGCGAGCCGCCGAACCAGCCGAGCACCGCCCGAGACATCTATCGCGTGTCGCGCAACTCGGTGATGGACGCGTTCTCCGATCCCCAGCCGCAAACCGACGTCGACGACGGTTCGTCGGCCGATGACTACGCGAGCACGGACTCCGTCGGCGATCTCTGGTTCGGCACCTCGCGCCTCGCCAGCCCGACGATCCGGATCTATCACGCGGTGCGAATGACCGACGCCTCGTTCGACACGCCGCAGCCCGTCGTCGAGCTCGACTCGCCCAGCGACGCCGACTATTACCCGGTGTTGAGCCAGGATCGACTGACGGTCTACTTCTCGCGCCGGCTCGGCGGCTCGGGGAACTTCACGCTGATGACGGCCAGGCGCGCGTCGCCCGTGGACGGGTTCCAACAGCCAACACCCGTCGCGATCGCCGGCGTGACCGGCAGCGACAATATCCGCGCCGGGTGGATCTCGCCCGACAGCTGTCGGCTCTACGTCGGCAACGGTGCGATCGCCGGCGGCGCGATCACGACCTATCTCGTGTCGCGGCCGTGACGATCAGCGCCACGTGAGGTCGAGCTGGCAGTAATCGTCGCCGTTGGTGCGGCACTTCGCTTCGATGCAGCGCGTGTCCTTGCCGCCCGACAGCTCGATCGAGCGCTCGGCCCAGCCCGCGAGTGACAGGCAGTGCGCGCGATGCGGTTGCTCGACCGCGCGCACCCGCAAGATCGCGTTGTTGCCACCGCGCGTCGAGACTTCGGCCCAGCCCGTGTCGTAGTGCGCGCTGTAGAGCCGCATCGCGCGGCTCAAGATCCACGACGGATTGCCGAGCTTGAAGAACAGGCGATAGATCGTCGTCAGGTTTGCATCGGCGCTGTAGCGACCGAGCGTCTTGACCAGGCTCAGGTCGCCGCGGCCGAACAGGCGATCGATCGCGACGTTGAGCTCGACGAACTGATCGAACGGGTACCACGCCGCCTTCGCGAAGCCGCGGTCGAGGGCACCGCGTAGCTCCGGCGAGACCGCATCGCGCAGCGCCGTTTCGCCGTCGGCCCCATGACCGAGCCGAACCCACAGGACGCGCGATGACATCGCGCTGCCCTTCACGTTCGCCACCGACGAAGGATAGCGATTAATATGCGCGCCGTGAAGAACGTCGACCCGATCGCTCGCTTGGAACAAATGGAAACCCGCGCGGCCGAGGCTGGCGGCGAAGCTCGCATCGCCAAGCAACACGAGGCCGGCAAGCTGACCGCGCGCGAGCGCATCGCGGCGTTGCTCGACGACGGCAGCTTCGTCGAGGAGGGCAAGTTCGTCACCCATCGCTGCGCCGACTTCGGCATGCAGGAGCAGAAGATCCTCGGCGACGGCGTCGTCACCGGTCACGGCACCGTCGATGGCCGCCGCGTCTGCGTGTTCGCGCAGGACTTCACCGTGTTCGGCGGCTCGCTGTCGGGCGCGTACGCGCAAAAGATCTGCAAGGTGATGGACCTCGCGACGAAGATCGGCTGCCCGGTCATCGGGCTCAACGACTCCGGCGGCGCGCGCATCCAGGAAGGTGTCGAGTCGCTCGCCGGCTACGCCGACATCTTCTTGCGCAACACGCTCGCGAGTGGCGTCGTGCCGCAGCTCTCCGCGATCATGGGGCCGTGCGCGGGCGGCGCGGTGTACTCGCCGGCGATCACCGACTTCATCTTGATGGTCGATCGCACGAGCTACATGTTCATCACCGGTCCCGAGGTCATCAAGACGGTCACGCACGAGGAGGTCTCTAAAGAGCAGCTCGGCGGCGCGACCACGCACGCGTCGAAGAGCGGCGTCTCGCACTTCACCGAGGTCGACGAGCTGTCGTGCATCGCGCGGTTGCGCGAGCTGTTGTCGTTCATGCCCGGCAACAACAGTGAGGATCCGCCGATCGTGCCGACCGACGACGAGCCCGATCGCGCCGATGCGAGCCTCGATTCGGTCGTGCCGCTCGAATCGAACCGGCCGTACGACATCAAGAAGATCATCACCGCCGTCGTCGACGATGCGAAGTTCGTCGAGGTTCACAAGGACTACGCGAAGAACATCGTGTGCGGGTTCGCGCGCTTCGACGGTCGCTCGGTCGGCGTCGTCGCGAATCAGCCGATGCACCTCGCCGGCTGTCTCGACATCGACGCGTCGACGAAGGCCGCGCGGTTCGTGCGGTTCTGCGACTGCTTCAACATCCCGCTCGTCACGTTCGTCGACGTGCCGGGCTTCTTGCCGGGCACGACGCAAGAATACGGCGGCATCATCAAGCACGGCGCGAAGCTGCTCTACGCGTTCGCCGAAGCGACCGTCCCGAA
>DASXEF010000094.1:0-9858 GCA_036490255.1 Kofleriaceae bacterium | reverse complement strand
CTCGGCGAGCGCGACCTCGACCTTGGCTTCTTTGCCGCCCGACTTCGCGGCGCCTTGGGCCTTCTTGAGGCGTTTGTCCGCGGTGTCGACGTCGGCGAGCACGAGCTCGAGCTCGATGATCTCGATGTCGCGCATCGGATCGACCGAGCCGGCGACGTGGATGACGTTCGGATCGTCGAAGCAGCGGACCATCATCAAGACCGCATTGGTCTCGCGGATGTTGGCCAAAAATTTATTACCGAGGCCTTCGCCTTGCGACGCGCCTTTGACCAAGCCCGCGATATCGACGATCTCGACGATGGCGGGGATGATCTTTTGCGTCTTGATGTGCGATTCGATGCGTTTGAGCCGCGCATCCGGAACCGGCACGATGCCGACGTTGGGATCGATCGTGCAGAACGGATAGTTCGCCGCCTCGGCTTTGCCCGCCGTGAGTGCGTTGAACACGGTGCTCTTGCCGACGTTGGGTAAACCGACGATGCCGACCGACAGGGCCATGAGGACGATTGCCTACCCCGGACGAGCCGTGCATGGCAAGCTGGGTCGATGGCTCCGGCGTTGGTTCGCCACCTCGCGCTGGTGCTCGTCGTGGCCGGCTGCGGCGACAACATCAAGCCGCCCGACCCGAACGATCCGGCCGTCTTGCTGGCGGAGCTGCAAGCGCTGCCGAACGTGCACGACGCCACCGAGATGACGACCGGCCACGCCGGCTACCACTACTTCGTGCTGCACTTCACGCAGCCGGTCGATCACGCGGTCCCCGACGGCGCGACGTTCCTCGAGGAGGTCTCGCTGATCCACGCCGACGTCGCGGCGCCGCTCGTGATCCACACGTCGGGCTACTGGGACTATTACCTCGATACCCCGGTCGAGCTCACCGACCTGCTCGGCGCGAACCAGATCTCGATCGAGCATCGGTTTTTCGGGACCAGCCGGCCCGATCCCGCCGACTGGTCGAAGCTGACGATCGAGCAGATGGCCGACGACGAGCACGCGATCGTGACGTCGCTCGCGACGATCTATCCCGGCAAGAAGCTGTCGACCGGCGGTTCCAAAGGCGGCATGACCGCGATGTTCTATCGGCGATTCTTTCCGAGCGACGTCGAGGGCACCGTGCCGTACGTCGCGCCGATCTCGTTTGCCGCGCCGGATCCGCGCTATCCGCCGTATCTGGCGCAGGTCGGCACCGCCGACTGCCGCACGGCGATCCGCGCGCTGGCGGTCGAGATGCTGGCGCATCGCCGCGCCGACTTCGTCGCGCTCGCGCAAGACGAAGCGGGCTCGATGGGCTACCAGTACACGCGCGTCGCGATCGGCCCGGCCGTCGAGAGCGCGATCATCAGCCTCGAATGGTCGTTCTGGCAGTACTACGGCGAGCCGTACTGCACGATCGTGCCGGCGACGACCGAGTCGAGCGACGACTTGTACGCGTTCCTCGGCATGATCTCGGCGGTGAGCTCGAGCGACGACGAACAAGTCGCGCTGTTCGAAGCCTACAACTATCAGGCGTATCTCCAGCTCGGCTATCCCGACGACGGCACCGACGACTATCTCGAGCCTTACGAGATGTACGGCGACGCGTACTACGCCGGCTACCTGCCGCTCGGCGTCGCGATGCCGACCTACGACGGCGGTGCGGCGATGCAGGACATCGCCGATTGGGTCGCCAGCCATGGCGACCGGCTATTGTTCGCCTACGGCGAGTGGGATCCGTGGTCGGGCGGCATGTACACGCTCGGCAGCGCGGCCGATGCCGCGATCGACGTCGAGCCGACCGGCACGCACGACTCCGACCTCGAGCACATGACCAGCAGCGACGAGACCGCCGCGTTCGCGATGCTCGAGAGCTGGACCGGCGTGACCCCGGCGCCGCAGCATCCGATCGACGCGGCGACGGCTCGCGTGCGCGTCCCGCGATTGCACGCTCGCTATCGATCGCCATAGAGTCATCACATGGCACGCGTCGTCTTGATCACCGGCTCGACCGACGGCATCGGCCGTGCTGCTGCGCGGGTGCTCGCCGCGGCGGGCATGCACGTCATCGTCCACGGCCGCAGCAAGCTGAAGGTCGACGCCGCGCTCGCCGAGCTCGAAGCCGATCTGCCGGGCGCGATGCTCGACGGCGTCGCGTTCGATCTCGGCACGCTCGCGGGCGTGCGCCGCGGCGCCGCGGCCGTGCTCGAGCTCGCGCCCGAGCTGCACGTGCTCGTCAACAACGCGGGCGTGTTCGCGACCGAGCGCGTGGTCACCGCCGACGACTT
This sequence comes from Kofleriaceae bacterium, assembly GCA_036490255.1. GTDB lineage: Bacteria > Myxococcota_A > Polyangia > Haliangiales > Haliangiaceae > JABFXX01. The sequence continues at coordinate 7,597 of DASXEF010000094.1, read as the reverse complement.
CGAGCTGACGTTCGCGGTGAACTACGTCGCGCCGTTCGCGCTGACGCAGCTATTGTTGCCGCGGCTCGAGGCGAGCGCGACCGCCGCCGGCGTACCGTCGCGGGTAATCGACGTCGCGTCGATCGCGCACACGCGCGGTCGCATCCACGAGGACGATCTCCAGCTCGCGCGCGCGTTCACCGGCTACGCCGCGTACGCGCAGAGCAAGCTCGCGATCGTGATGCACGCGATGTCGCTCGCCGCGCGCAGCGACCCGAAGCTGCTCGTCGCGTACGCGCTGCACCCGGGTGTGAGCGCGACGAAGCTGCTGCGCACCGGGTTCGGCCCGGTGCAAGGCGCGAGCGTGGAGCAGGGCGGTCGCGCGCTCGCGCACCTCGCCGGCGGCGAGCGCGCCGACGAACCGTCGGGCAGCTACTTCAGCGAGGGCGTCGCGACGCCCGCGAGCACCGCGGCGCGCGATGCCGCCGTGCGCGAGCGGCTCTGGCACCAGACCATCACGTTGGCGAAGCTGTAGCGACCGGATGGCAAGCGACGCGGATGACGAGCTCGCGGCGGTCGCCGCGCTGATCGCTGCGGGCGACGACCAAGGCGCGTTCGCGAAGCTGCGCGTGCGCATCGCGTGGCCGCGCGGCAAGGCCGTGACCGACCTCGCGGCGTGGATCGGCGTCCTCGCCGAGCTCGCGGAGCGCCGCGGCGCGAGCCAGCTCGCCGACCTCGCGCGTGAAATCGTCCGCGATCCGGACAGCCCAGATCGGCTCTACGACCTCGGCTACGCGCTGATCGACGCGAACGTGCCAGGCGTCGCCGCGACGGTGCTGTGGCGCTGCATGCAGCTCGTCGGCGACAGCGAGCAGGTCGTGTGCGAGCTGGTCTCCGCGCTCGAGACCGCGCTCGCGCATCGCGACGCGTTCGCGCTGCTCGAGGAGCGCGAGGCGCTGCGCGCGCAGAGCTTCATGTGCGAGTACCTCTACGCGTTCAACGCGGCGATGAGCGGCCGGCTCGACGTCACGCGCGCGGCGCTCGCGCGGTTGCGCCGCGGCACGTCGACCGATCAGGTCGCGATGACGGCGGCGATCGCGGCGATCACGGAACGCGCCGATCGCATCGCCGGCATCTCCGCGCTCGACGGCGACGATCTGCGCGGCTGGCATTACGTGCTCACCGGCGGCTTGCTGGTGCATCGCTCGCCGTACGGCTGGCCCGAGCCGATGCACGGCCGTTACGCGTGGCTGCAAGATAGCCTCGCGCTGATCGCGACCGGCATCGATCGGCTCGGACCGCTCGCGCGCGCCGCGAACGCGCCCTGCGTCTACGCGCCGCCGGGACGCGATCACGAGATCGTCGCGCGCGCCGTCGCGCTGCGGCTCGGGCTCGAGCTGATGCCGTGGCCGTCGATCGGCGTGCCGGCGCCCGGCATCGTCGCGCTCTACGACCTCGCCGCGCTGCCGCCGGACCTCGGCAAGCTGATCGGCCGGCGCGACGGCCAGATCGTGTACGCCCACGCGGTGCCGTGGACGCGCGATTGTCCGATCGCGCCCGACGTGACGACGCTGCTCTACCAAGCGCTCGAGCCGGCGTGGGACGACGTCCGCGACAGCGCGGACATCGCCGCCGCGATCGCCGCGAGCCCGGGGCTCGCCGCCGACGACCTCGCGGCCGACGATGCCGCCGGTTGGACCGCGCTCGTCGCGCGCGTGTGGCCGCCCGATCTCGGACCGCGCGCACGAGCGTGGGCCGGCGGCCCGGTGCGCTCGAACCGTTTCGAGTGATAAAGTCCACCGGTGAAGAAGATCCTGGTCGTCGAGGACGATCCGGTGAACCAGATGATCCTGATCGATTTTCTCGCGGCGAATGGCTACGAGACGATCGGCGCATCGTCGGGTCCGGACGGCATCGAGCGCTTCGATCGCGAAGCGCCGGATCTCTGCCTGGTCGACGTCCAGCTGCCGCGCAAGAACGGCTTCGAGCTCGTCCGCGAGATGAAGAGCCGCGACCGCGGGACGCCGGTGTTGTTGATGAGCGCGGTCTACACCGATCAGGATCAATCGACGCGCACCGTGCAGCTCGGCGCGCTCGCCGACGGCTATCTCAGCAAGCCGTTCGATCTCGTCTACCTGCTCGCGCAGGTCCGCGACTTGCTCGGTGAAACGTAAGCATGAAGCTGCCCGGCTTCGTCGCCGAGATGGCGCTGCCGGCGAATCGCCCGAAGCTGTGGTTCGGGATCTGGAGCGGCTTCGCGATCGCGGTCGGCTTCGGCGTGCTCGCGTTCGCCGCCGCGTTCTTCGATCTGACGCCGTGGCGCTGGGCGTACGTCGAGCTCGTCTTCATCAAGCTACTCACCAACGCGCTCGCGTGGCTCGCGCTGCGCAACGACAAGCTCGTGATGGAGACGCAAGGGCTCAACACGACCGCCGACGTCGTGCTGCTGACCGCGGCGATCTACTTCACCGGCGGACCGTACAGCCCGCTGATCGCGACGTACGTGATCGTCGTCGCCGTGCTGTCGCTGCTGTCGAACCTGGGCGTGACGATCATGATGGCCGCGCTCATCGTCGTGCTGTTCGCCGCCATGGTGATCGGGATGACGCTCGGCATCTTGCCGGCGACGCCGGTGCCGGGCGCGCCGGGTCGCGTGCCGAGCCCTGGATATGCGGCGACCTCGATCTTGTACTGCGCGCTCGTCGTCGGCGTGCCGGCCTGGTTTTCATCGGCGACATTGCGGCTGTTGCGCGGCAAGGAGCGCGACCTCGAAGCGCGCACCGCGCAGCTGATCCAGGCGAACACGCAACGCAGCCAGTTCGTCGCATCCATGACGCACGAGCTGCGCACGCCGATCCACGGCGTGCAGGGCCTCGCCGACGTGATCGCGGCCGGCGTCTACGGGCCGGTCACCGACAAGCAGAAGGACGCGTGCGCGTCGATCAAGCGCAGCGCGCAGTCGCTGCTCGGGCTCGTCGACGACGTGCTGAACCTGGCGCGCGCCGAGGCCGGTAGCATCGAAGCCAAGCCGAGCGCGCTCGATGTCGCGGAGCTGGTCGAGCGCGTGACCGCGTCGGTGTCGTGGATGGTCGGCACCAAGAAGATCGCGCTCGAGGCCGAGGTCGAGCGCGATCTCGCGTTCGTCAACTCGGACTCGCGCTGGCTCGCGCACGTGCTCGTGAACCTCGTGTCAAACGCGGTGAAGTTCACGCCGGAAGGCGGCCACGTGTTCGTGCGTGCGCGGGCGGGGCGAGCCGGTGCGCGCGGCAAAGAGCATGAAGACACCGTCGTGCTCGAGGTCCGCGACACCGGCGTGGGAATTTCGCCCGCCGATCGGGAGCGGATCTTCGAGCCGTTTCGCCAGATCGACGGCGGCGACGAGCGCGTGTTCGGCGGGGTCGGCTTGGGCCTCGCACTGGTAGCTCGGCTCACCGATCTTCTCGCATGCGACGTCGAGCTCGATTCCGAGGTCGGCAAGGGGTCGACGTTCCGCGTGATCGTGCCGTATCACTGGCACGGCCGCGCCGTCAGCCGTTTGCTGCGCGCGGTGACGCCGCCTCGCGGGATCAGCGAAGGCGATGCGCTCTGAGCTGACAGCAATGTCGCGATTTCGGCGATCCGCCGGGACCCGACCTCGCCAACCTGCGTGAACTCCACCGCTGCCGGCGGCACCGGCGATGCTCGTGGACGCTGCATGCGAGCGACCGGCGTAGTGATCCTCCTTCTCATGGCCTGCGCGACGCGCAGCAACAACAACGACGACGATTACTGTCCGAACGCCGACTGCATCTTGCACCTGTGTGAATGCGGATCGAGCAGCTGCTCGAGCGACGCGCCACAGTCGTGTGGCTCCGATGCCGAGTGCGGCAGCGGCGAGCAATGCAGCGACGAGATCGACGACACCGAGCAGTGCAACGTCACGTGCAACGGCGACGGCACGGGTTGCCCCGACGGGTATTTCTGCCAAACGTTCATTCCCTGAGTGCGGGAGCGCGACATTTCGTCGACGTCCGCGCAGAAACCGCACGCTCTGGATCGCGCGATCGCACTGCAGCGCTCGCAGAGGCCGTGACGCGTGGCGACGTTTGCCGGCGAACGTGTTGCATGCCTTCGCGGTCGGAAGGGGTGGATCCATGGAGATGATCATCTCGCGCGAGAAAATTACGCCACGGTCAAACTCGATCGTCGTGTCGACCGCACTCGATGCGATCACCAAGCTCGAACGTGCGACGATCGCGCGCGTCGTACTGGCCGGCTCGTTCGCGTCCGATCCCGTGCTCGCCGCGTTCATCGTCGAGGCGTATCCGACCGTCGCCCTCGAGCTGGAGGCGTGACGTGTTTCGGCGGATTTCAGATGCGACCGTCGGTACGATGATCGTGTTGTTCCACGTCGCGCTGCAGGCCCGCGAGCAGCAGCGCGAGTCGTTACGCGGCCGAACCGGCGAGCTCGACCAACAGCGCCGCGACCGCGGCCGGCTGGTGCCGCATCATCATGTGCCCCGCACCCGGCACGACCACGTGCCGCGGATTTCGTAGCTCGGCGCGTCGCGACGCCCGTTCGGCCTCGGGCAAGTTGAGCATCGACTCCGCGCCGTCGACGACCAGCACGGGGCAGGCGATCCGCCGCCAGAACTGTGCGGCGAAGTCGCGGCGAAACGGGTACGGCCCCTGCGTCAGGTGCAGCGGGTCGTGCTTCCACACGACGCCGCCGTCGACTTCGCGCACGCCGTGCGACGCGAGCTGACGTGCGAGCGATTCGGAGAGCAGCGGATCGTGCTTGCGCAACCGCGCGGCGGCGACGTCGAGCGACGCCATCGGCTTGAACTCGCGGCGTGCCGTGCCCCAGCTGTCGATCCAGTGCGCCGCACGCGCGGCGACATCGACCGCGGATTCGTCGGGTGGGCCCATGCCTTCGAGCAGTGCGACCGCGCTCGCCCGCTCGGGCCGCGCGCCGGCCCAATACGCCGCGATGCCGCCGCCCATCGAGTGACCGACGATGACGATGCGCTTGCGGCCGAGCTGGCGGATCACGTCGTCGAGATCGGCGACGTAGTCCATGAAGTAGTAGTAGCCGCCGGCTCCGACCCAGCCCGAGTTGCCGTGGCCGCGCACGTCGACCGCGATCGCGTGTGCGCCGAGCTTCGGCGCGACCTCGAACCAACCGTACGCGTTGTCCAAGAAGCCATGGACGAGCACGAACGTGGTGTCGCCGGGCGCGTCCCACTCGAGCGCGTGCGCGGAAATTCCGGTGGCGAGCGTCAGCTGGTGCGATTTCACGGACCCGCGATCACGTGCCAGATGTTCCCGGTCGTATCGGTCTCGTACATCTCGCCGCTCGATACCGAGTTGAGGCTCGACGGGCTGGTCGCCCACGTCCCGGCGAGGATGACCTGCGTGTTGAGTCGGTTGCCCTGCGGCGCCATCGGGTTGTAGACGGTCTGCAGCATGCCGGCGTTGGTGTTGTCGGTGACGTAGTAGTTGCCCTGGATCTGCGGATAGCAGCTGCCGCGATAGACGGTGCCGCCGATGACGGCGTGCCAGTTGTCGCCGCCGGCGGCGATCGTGCCGTGGTTCTTCACCAGCTCCGGGAACGTCTTGTTCGTCGTGTCGCACGAGCCGTTGCCGTTGCCGTCCTGGTAACAGGCCGAGCCTTCGAACATGCTCCAGCCGAGGTTGACGGCCTGGTTCGGCGCGCCGTCGATGTTCGCCGCTTGGATCACGTCGACTTCTTCGTACGTGTCCTGACCGACGTCGCCGATGTACATGTCGCCGGTCGCGTGATCGAACGTCCAGCGCCACGGGTTGCGCAGGCCGCGGATCAAGATCTCGGGGAACCCCATCACGCCGTCGGCGTACGGATTGTTCGGCGGGATGCCGTACGCGTTCGAGCCCGACGGATGATCGACGTCGATGCGCAGGATCTTCGCGAGCAGCGGGTAGCAGCCGTTGCAGTTCGGGCTCGTCAGCAGCAGGGCCTGGCCGTTCTTCGGCGGGTCCTCTTGGTTTCCGCCGTCGCCCTCGCTGATGTAGAGGTAGCCGTCGCTGCCGAAGTTGAGCATGCTGCCGTTGTGGTTCTCGGCGGGGTCGGGCACCGACAGGATGATCATGCCGCTGTTCGGATCGGCCTTGTTCGGGTTCGTCGGATCGACCGAGAACCGCTCGACCACGTCGGCGTTCGCCGTCGTGTACGAGACGTAGAAGTAGCCGTTGCAGTTGTAGTCGGGGTGGAACGCGAGGCCGAGCAAGCCGCGCTCGCCGGGCGGTGCCTCGGCGAGCAAGTTCGTGTCGCTCGTGATGTCGAGGAACGGATCGCTGCCGACCTGGCCGTCTTGCACGATCCAGATCTGACCGGACTGGCCGACGATGAACAGCCGGCCATCCTCGGGAGGCGAGACCGTGAGCAACGCGCTCGCGCCGCCGGGCAACGTCGCGACCAGCTCTTCCGACATGGTCGTGCCCATCATCGGGGTGCACGCGTTGATCGGGACCGCGGGCCCGCTGTTGACGCAGCCGCTTCCGCCGCCATCGCCGCCGTTGCCCGCATCGCTGCCACCGCCGGGCGGGTTGTTGTTGCTCTTGCTACTGCAGGCGGCGATCAGACCGACGGCTATCGCGAGGCATTTCATGCAGCGATCTTAACCCTGCGGCGGCGGCTCTTTGACGGAATTGCCGACGCGATTCGCCCACGCGCCAAACCCGTACAAGATCACGCCGACGATCCCGAATGGGACCAAGAATGCCCACGCGGCGAAGCCTTTGGCGAACCCGAGATACGCAAGCGCGCACACCATCCCGACGATCCACGCGACGATCGCGACGAGGTAGCCGGTCAGCATGATCTTGCGCTTGCGAAACGCGGCTTCGAGCTTCTTGAGAAAGAACTCGGCTTCTGCGCGCGGCAGCTGCTGGATCGCCGCTTCGAGATCGAGCGGAGCGTCGGCGGAAAACGCCGCCGCGATCTGCGGATCCTCGTCGTGCTTCGGCACGCCCAAACCCTAGCACGGGTGCTATACGTCGCCGGTGCCGACGCTCAAGATCGACGACGACCTCGGGCGCACGTTGTTGTTCGGCCGCGCGCCGCGCCGCATCGTGTCGCTGGTGCCGAGCGATACGTACAGCGTGATCGCGCTCGGCGCCGGCGATCGCCTGGTCGGCCGCACCACGTACTGCGAGCACGGCGATGGCGTCGCGACGGTCGGCGGCACCAAAGACGCCGATCCCGAGAAGATCTTGGCGCTCGAGCCCGACCTCGTGATCGCGAATCAAGAAGAGAACGCGCGCAAGCCGCTCGAGGCGCTCGCCGGCAAAGTCCCGGTGCTGGTCTCGCTGCCGCGCACGGTGGAGCAGGGCATCGCTCACCTGGCGCGGCTCGCGCGCATCTTGGAGACCGGCCCGGAGGGCAGAGCTGTGGTCGCGCGTGGCTATGCGCTGGCGGAGCCGCGTCCCGCGCTCGCGCGCGTGTTCGTGCCGATCTGGATGGATCCGTTGATGACGCTCAACGCCGATACGTTCGGCTCCGACGTGCTCGCGCGCGCGGGCCTCGTGAACGCGTTCGGCGATCGGCTGCAGCTGTATCCGCTCGCCGCCGATCTCGGCAAAGGCGAAGCGATCGAGACGA
>DASXEF010000061.1:0-3369 GCA_036490255.1 Kofleriaceae bacterium | reverse complement strand
TCCGCATCAAGACCGAGATGGGGTGCTTCGACTACGCCGGCGCCGAGCGTCAGGTCTTCGCCATCGAGCCGCGCGAACGCGAGATCGATGAAGACCTGCGCGACGAGATGAAAGAGGTCGCGCCGCAAGCGCTGCTACGCGATCTGCATCGTCCCGAGGACGAGTTCGAGAAGCACTTCGAGCTGATCGATCCGGCGGAGAACCAGAGGTACGACATCGTCGCCGAGGTCGCCGCCGCGATGAAAACGAGCTGGCGCCTCCCGCCCCTGCCCGATGTCACGCCGCTCGAGGAGGAGCGCCGGTTGCTCGCTACGGATCGCGCGACGCGTCGTCGAGCGTGGTGGACCGAGGTTCCGATGCCGAACCGCAAGGTGAGCGAATGACAACGGCCGTCGGGAAGGTCCGACCGCAGCCGCGCGTAAGATTCGCCGGGTACTCATGCTCGAGCTGCGTCCGGAGGATCTCGTGAGCGAGCCCCGCCCGATTCCCGTCGAGCGGCTGTTGTTGCGCGCGGTCGGTCGCACCGACGTCGGTGCGCAGCGCACGCAAAACGAAGACGCGATGTACTACGACGATTTTCTCGGCGTGTACGTCGTGTGCGACGGCATGGGCGGTCACGCGTCAGGTCAGGTCGCTTCGGACATCGCGATTCGCACGATCGTCCACTCGCTCAAGACCGACGATCCGCCACCGCCGCCCGGTCAAGATCCGCTGACCAGCGCGATGAAAGCCGCGAACACCGCCGTGTATCAGCGCTCGCTGATGGACCCGGCGTGTCACGGCATGGGCACGACCGCGGTCGGGCTGCGCTTTGAAGAGAACATCGTCCACGTGTGTCACTGCGGCGATTCGCGCGCGTACTTGCTGCGCGCCGGCATGCTGTCGCAGATCACGCGCGACCACTCGCTGCGCAATCTCTATCAAGACCGGCCCGATCTGGTCGGCACGCTCGGCCCGGCGACATCGAACGTGATCATTCGCGCCGTCGGGCTCGATGCGAACGTGGAGATCGAGCACAACCAAGGCTTCCCCGAGCACGGCGACGTCTACTTGCTGTGCTGCGACGGTCTGTCGGATCTCGTCGACGATTGGATGATCCGCGAGATCATGACCTCGGGCGAATCGCTCGAAGCGGTCGCCGAGAACCTGATCCGCGCGGCGAACAACAACGGCGGCACCGACAACATCACGGTCGTGCTGGTGCAGACGTTCTTCGATCCGCTGTGGATTCCGCCGATGGCGTACCAGCAAGCGCAGTATTGATCGACGATCTTTGGGCGCACTGCGTCCGCGATCGCGACGACGATGCATCACGCGGCGTGCTCGCCGACATGCTGCAAGCCACCGGTGATGCGCGCGGCGAGCTGTTCACGCTGCAGCTGTTGCCGGCCGACGTCGACAATGCGCCCGCGCGGCGCGCGCGCATTCGCGAGCTCGTCCACGAGCACGCGCAGGCGTGGCTCGGTCCACTGCGCGACATCGCCGGCGGCGCGAGCTTCGAGCGCGGTATGGTCAAGCGACTCGAGCTGGTGGCCACGCAGCCGGTCGCGATCGCCGACGATCGCGAGCTGTGGTCGGTCGAAGAAGTGGCGTTCGATCGCACGGCGACCGGCACGTTTCGCCGCTTGCTCGAGAGCCCGGCCGCACGGTCGATCTGCCGCATCGCGACCGGCGACGCCGACGCGATCGACGCGATCGCGAAGTGCCGGCAACCGATCGTGCACCTGGCATGCACCGACTACTTCGCCGTCCAGACGCTGATCATCAAGCGCTTCTTACAGGTCGTGGCGCAGCGCGAATCGATCACGTCGATCGGCGTGTGGCTCGACGGCGTCGACGAGCTGATGCGCCGCGATTGGTTCGATCGGATCGAGCAGCTCACGGTCGCGTGCAGCATGCGCCGCGGGCTCGAGCTGTGGCGCCGGCTGCCGGCGCGGATGTCGCTGACGATCGCGACGTCGCCTCTGCTCGACACTTGCGCGCGCACGTTCCAGAGCGATTGCCAGCTCGAGCTGCGCCGCGACGGCACGGCGCGCGTCTCGGGCGAGTGGATGCTGCAATCGCTGACGCTGCTCGACGAGCTGCCGAGCGAGTTCACGCGGCTCGAGCTCGAAGACACGAGCGAGTCGATCATCGAGCGCATTCGCGTCGCCGTCGCCGGCACGCGCGAGGTCGCGCTGCGCGGGCTCGTCGGCCGCGCCGGCAATCTGCGCTGGCGCTGACTATTTCGCGCGCACGGCGGCGTCGCGCAACGCGAGCGCCATGTCGCGATAGCGGCCGAGTCGCGCATGGACGCGCGCCATGCCCGATGCCGCGCGCGCCTCGAAGCCGGGCGTTTGCGCCGCGAGCCGGAATGCTTCTTCGGCGCCCAAGAAATCGCCGCCGACCACGCAGACGTCGCCGAGCGTCGCGTACATCGCAGCCGCCGAGATCGGCGAGCTCGCGCGCGAGATGCCCTGGCGCAACACGGTCTGCGCGCGCGGCGCATCGCCGGCTTTCGCGAGCGCGACTGCATACGCGACGCGCGCGTTGCCGAACGCGGGCGCGAGCTCGAGCGCGGCGCGCAGCGATTCCTGCGCGCTCTCGAGATCACCGGTCTCGAGCGCTTGCTTGCCGCGTTCGTAGTAGCGGCGCGCGACGGAGCTCACTAGTCGAGCTCCAGCAGCGAGAACCGCGCCGACGCATCGTCGCCGCTACCCTCGGGCTTGTCGGGTTTGGCTTCCGGCGCCGCGCTGTTCGCCGCCGGTGGCGTTGCAGGCGCCGGCTGCGGCGCAGGTGCGGGTGCGGGTGCGGGTGTTTCGGCTTCCGACGGCCGGCCGCGCACCGACAAGCCGCGCGACGGCGGCGGCGCGGGCGCCGGTTGCGGGCGTTGCTGCAGCGTGGTCTCGACGACGCGCACGCCGGCTTGCGGCGGTCGGGTGTCGACAAACTGAGCCGGCGGCGCCGCGGGAGCCAGCGGCTGGCGCTGACCGATCAGCGGCTGGACGACGCCACCGACGCGGACGCCGACTTGCTCGCCATCGACGACGAACATCGCGAGCTCGGCAAAATCGAAGCGCGTTTGCAGCGCCGCGATCAGCTGCGCGAACGTCGCGTTCTTGAGATCGGCGAGCGTCTCGGCCTGGTGCACGAGCATCGGCGGCGGTCCTTCGACGACGTACTCCTTGACGACGAACGTCAGGATGTCGAGCAATGCGTCCTTGTCGAGGTCGGCGAACGCTTCGCGGACGTTGCTCGCGATGTCTCTAATATCGGGACGAGTCGGCATTAGAACTGAGCTCCTTCGAGATCGGCACCGGTCGTATCGCAGCCGACGAGTCGCGCGCCGGTCAGATCGGCGCTGCACAGATTCACGCCGCGCAGATAGCA
>DASXEF010000033.1:0-1953 GCA_036490255.1 Kofleriaceae bacterium | reverse complement strand
CTCGGCGTCGTGCCGAACAAAGGCATCACGCTGCCGCTCGTCAGCTACGGCGGGTCGTCGCTCGTGATCACGATGTTCCTCGCCGGGCTCTTGCTGAACGTCGGGCGCCGGCCCGAACGTCGCGCGGCGGCGGCGCGCGCGCTCGTGCAACGGCAGGCGGTCCGGAAGAAACGCGTGCGCGTCCGCGTTGTTCCTGCATGATCATGACGCGGCTCTTGATCGCAGGCGGCGGCACCGGCGGGCACTTGTTTCCAGGCGTCGCGATCGCCGAGGAGCTGCGCGCACGCGAGCCCGATGCCGAGATCACGTTCGTCGGCACCAAGCGCGGCATCGAGGCGCGCGTGTTGCCCGAGCTCGGCTGGCCGCTCGAGCTGATCGAGGTCAGCGGGCTCAAGACGGTCGGCGCGCTGGGCGCCTTGCGCGGTCTGTTCCGACTGCCGCGCGCATACTGGCAGGCGCGCCGGCTGCTCAAACATCTGCGTCCCGATGCCGTGATCGGCGTCGGCGGTTACGCATCGGGCCCGGTCGTGCTCGCCGCGAAGCTGCGCGGCATCCCGACCGCCATCTGCGAGCAGAACTCGATCCCGGGGCTCACCAACAAGCTGCTCGGCCGGATCGTGCGGCGCGTGTTCGTCGCCTTCGACGGCAGCCGCCGATTCTTCGCGTCGAAGAAGGTCGCGCTCGTCGGCAATCCGGTGCGCCGCGAGCTCGCCGCGAAGCTCGCATCGGCAACGCCGACCGCCGGCGACCGCGTTCACGTGCTCGTCAGCGGTGGCTCGCTCGGCGCGGTCGCCGTCAACGAGCTCGCAGCACAGGCACTGAGCAAGCTCGCCAAAGAACGCGCGATCGAGATCGTGCATCAGACCGGCGAAAAAGATCTCGAGCCGACGCGCAAGCGCTACGCCGACGCCGGTGTCGATGCCGATTGCCGCGCGTTCATCAAGGACATGGCCGCGGCGTACGCGACCGCCGACCTCGTGATCGGCCGCGCCGGCGCGACGACCGTTGCCGAGCTCGCGATCGCCGGCAAGCCGGCCGTGTTCATCCCGTATCCGTTCGCCGCCGACAATCACCAGGTGCTCAACGCGACCGAGATGGCCGAGCGCGGCGCGGCGCTGATGTTCGAGCAGAGCGAGCTCACCGCCGACAAGCTCGCCGATGCGCTGCGACCGTTGCTCGCAGATCCGGCGAAACGCGCGGCGATGGGCGCGGCGATGAAGTCGCTCGCGAAGCCGGGTGCCGCGGCGGCGGTTGTCGATTGGGCGACGCAGCGGGCATAGTCGCGCGATGGATCTCGACCAGCTCGCGTCGCGACTCGCCGCACTCGAAACCGAAGTGGCGACGCTGCGCAAGCGCTCGCTCACGATGAAGCAGACCTATCGCTGCGTCTGCGGCAGCACGACGCTGCTCCACTTCAAGCGGATCTACGAAGCGAGGGACGGCCAAGGCCACCACGCGCTGTCGGCGGTCAGCAAGATCAGCCGCTGGAGTGGGATGTCACACGAGGCGCCGTTCGAGGCCTACATCTGCGAAGCGTGCGGCTTGACCGAGTGGCACGTGGTCGCGCTCGAGGAGCTGCTCGTCGACGGCAAGATCGTCGAGCGCGTGACCGCACCGGCCGAGCCGGACGTCGCCGACGGTCCGTATCGCTGATCACGAGCTGACGATGCCCGTATATGTCGGGACGTTGTACGTCGGTTGGCAGTACCTGGATTTGCTGAACCGCTCGAGCGTGATCATCGTCTCCGGGCGCAACCCGCGATCACCAACGCCGCCAACACCCCATTCTAAGGTTAGTTCACGCGGCTGGCTTCGCGCGACAGCTGATACAGCTCCGCCAGCAAGTCCGAGCTAACGCCGGGCACGAGCCCGTCGCGCTCGGGCGCCGACAGCCCGTCGACCCACGCCGCGACCGCGATCGGATCGGTCGCGACGGTACCTTGCAGCCGCTTG
>DASXEF010000024.1:0-3540 GCA_036490255.1 Kofleriaceae bacterium | reverse complement strand
AGCCGCGGCGCTCGGCGAGCTTCACGATGCCGGATCGTTCGGCGTGCTGGCCGGCGCGCTCGCGCTGCACGACGATCGGCTCGTCGGCGACGCCGCCTGGGCGCTCGGCGAGCTCGCCACGACCGCGCCCGCGCAAACCGGCTCGATGATCGAGCGCCTGCTCTATCTCGGTCGCCACGGCAGCTGGGCCGCGTCGATCGATGCGACCGCCGCGATCGCGCGCACGTTGTGGGCGACGCCGCGCGATGCTCGCGCAGCGCTCGTCACCGGCGATCGCCGCGCCGCGCTCGTCGCGCTCGCCGCGAACAAGTCGCGGCTCGTGCGCATCAACGCGATCTCGGCGCTCGCGGCGCTCGGCCAGGACGACGCGATCAAGGTCGCGCTCGCCGGCGATGCAAGCCCGCACGTCCGCGCCGCCGCAGCGACCGCGCTCGGTCGGATCGGCGACGCGCGCACGCCGGCGATCGCAGCCGCGCTCGATGCGGCGCAAAAAGATCCGGTCAGCCTCGTCGCGACCGCGGCACGCGCCGCGTCGGCGCCCGGCGCGCATGCGATCCCCGCGCGCAGCGAGTGGCGGACGTTCTACGTCGTCGATCCGAGCTCCGACGACGCCCGCGTGCGCGAGCAGCCATACTTCATCGACGGCCCCGACGACCTGATCTGGGCGACCTACACCGATCCGCGCGGCGAGATCACGAGCGAGCACGTCCCGGCGGGCGTCGACCGGCCGAACGTTTGGGCGTCGTCGCGCGAGTCCGAGTACTGACGTAGCGACAGCGCACGACGCGGTCGTAGAGCTGCCAGCGGTCGTCTTGGCGATCGATCGCGATGCCTTTGGGAGCTCCGATCTCGAGCACGGCGTTGCCGCGCCACGTCAGCGCGACGGCGTCGTAACGGCAGTCTGCGAAGCACACCGAACCGCCGCCGATCGCGCCGCTGATCATCACGGTGCACGTCTGCTCGTCGCCGACCGAGCTCGCCGATGCGACGAGCTCCTGGTCCGGGCTGCGCACCGACCGCTCGTGGATCTGCGGCGGCGGCGCCTGCGTTCGCTTGGGGACCTTCACGGCTTTAGGTTTCGCCGCAAGTCGCACGAGCAGCGACGCGATCGCGCGCGCCCAGCTCTTGTCGCCATCCCACAGCTCCGTCAGCTCGGAACGATCGCGCACTTCGGCCACGGCTTTGACCGCGCGCGCGTGACCGCGCGACGAGATCTTCGGCGTTCGCGCGAGCCACGCGACGACCGAACCCGGCAGCCGCTTGACGCCGTGACCGCGCGCCGCCGCGATGCACTCGGCGGCCGCGATCGCCATCTGTGCGTCGTCGATGTCGATCGGCGAGCCGCGCACGCGCAGCGCCGACGTGATCGCTCTCGTGCCGATCGCGTCGAGATCGTCGAACCACGTCAGCGCGCCGTCGTTGTCGAAGCCGCCCGCGCCCCACGCGCCCATGTGGCTACGACGCGTTGCCGCAGTGGTTGTTCGAGCAGCGGCCGCCTTTGCAATCGCTGTCGCTGTTGCACGCGCCGCACTTGCTGTTCCGGCACGTGCCGATCTTGCAATCGCTGTCGCTGTTGCACGAACCGCACTGGCTGTTGCGGCAGTTGCCGTCGCCGTGACAGTCGCTGTCGCTGTTGCACGAGTTGCACTGGCTGTTGCGACAGTTGCCGTGACCGTGGCAGTCGCTGTCGCTGTTGCACGAGCCGCACTTGCTGTTGCGGCAGTTGCCGTGGTCGTGGCAATCGCTGTCGCTGTTGCACGCGCCGCAGCTGCCGTTGCGACAGTTGCCGAAGCCGGCGCAGTCGCTGTCGCTGTTGCAGCCCGAGAACGGCACCGCTTGCGACGTGAGCACCGCCGCCGGATCACCCTGCTCGATCGTCTGCGCCAGATGCATGGTCGCCGCGGGATCGAAGCTCGGCACGGGCTCGGACACGACCGCGTGATCGCGAGAGCCGCCGCACGCGGCAAGGACGAAGAAGAGGCTGACGATGATCGAGCGCATCCCGCTCGATATCACACTTACGCGGCGCGCTTGATGCCGTAATCGCGGGCGGCAAAGCCCTCGAGCTCGGTCTCGAGCACGCGGCGCGCCCGGAACAGCCGCGACATCACCGTGCCGATCGGCACGTGCAGCGCGTCGGCGATGTCTTTGTACTTCTCGCCCTTGAGGTCGGCGCGTTCGACCACGTCGCGGTAGTCCGAGCCGAGGCCGCCGAGCGCGTCCTTCACTTCGTCCGAGAGCTCGTTCTCGGTCAGCGTCTCTTCGAGATCGTCGGTGTGGTCTTGATCGCGGCCGTAGAGCGCGCATAGCGCATCGCCCGGGCGCTCGGCGGCGAAGCGCTGGTGCCGGCGGCGCTTGCGATAGCCGTTGATGAACGAGTTGGTGAGGATGCGGAACAACCACGCGCGCAGGTTCGAGCCGGGCTCGAAGCTCGCCCACGCGACCATCGCGCGCATCAACGTCTCCTGCACCAAGTCCTTCGCCGTGTCGGGATCGCGGCAGATCCGCATCGCGACGCCGTACAGCTCCGACTGGTGCGGCAGGCACGCGGTGGCAAATTCGGCGTGCGCCGGAGCGACCGCCGTACGAGGAGCCGACGCCGAGCGACGAACCATGCGAGACGAAGCGGGAACGGTAGTGCGCGACATGTTCCGACCTAAAAGCAGCCGACATGCCACGTCTAACTATTTGGATCGCCTCGCGATCTTCAAACGCGAGGATTGTGAGACACGCTGTGCGTCTCAAGCTGGACGCGGGATCTGACAAAACACTCCCGCGATCGCGAGTGGCAGATCCGACGACACTACCCCACGTTCGCCATGCTCGTTCGCGAGGTGATCACCGGCGCGGCCGTGCACGAACACGCCGAGCCGAGCCGCGTCGTGTGCCGGCACGTGCTGCGCGAGCAGCGCGCCGATCACGCCGGACAACACGTCGCCGCTACCGCCGGTGCCGAGCGCGGGTCCGCCGGTCGGATTGATCGAGCAGTAGTCATCGCCCAGCGTGCCGTCGCAGACGATCGTGCGTGCGCCTTTGAGCACGACGACCGCGCGCGTCTTCGCGGCGAGCGCGCGTGCGGCGGCGAGCCGATCGGCTTCGATCGCGTCGGCGGTCGTGCCGAGCAAGCGCGCGGCTTCGCCGGGATGCGGCGTGATGACGATCGGACCGGCGGCGTGCGCGATCGCGGTCGGATCGCGAAGCGCGTCGGCGTCGAGCACGGCGGGCACGCCGGCGGCGAGCACCTCGGCGACCCAGCGCTGCGCGTCGGCGCTCGTGCCGAGCCCAGGGCCGATCACGATCGCGGCTTTGCGCTCGAGCAAGTTGCCGAGCTCGCGCTGCGGATCGATCGAGCGCGTCATCACGGAATCGTCGGCGGTCGGCTGATCCGCCGACGCGAGCGTGACGAGCCCGGCGCCGGCGCGCAACGCCGCGATCGACGCGAGCCGGCCGGCTCCGCGCATGCCCGGCATGCCGCCGATCACGAGCACGTGACCGCGCGTGCCCTTGTGATCCATCGCGGCGGTGTTCGGCAACCAGCTC
>DASXEF010001025.1:0-9938 GCA_036490255.1 Kofleriaceae bacterium | reverse complement strand
CCGAAGATCGAGATCAGCGACAGCGCGATCAGCGCGACCAGCGCGAGCCGGTGCTGATCTCGGAGCCCGCGCAGCTCCGCGGGTGTGAGCGGGATCGGCACCTGCAGCCGCGAGCCGGCATCGACGCGATCGTCGGCCTCGCCGCGATACGGCGCATCGCTCGGCAACGTGTCGGCGGCGCCGCGGGCGATCCGGTCGGCGAGCGCGGCGTGGCCGTCGAGCACGAGCGCGCCGTACGCGGCAACGGCCTCGTCGACGCTGCGTGCGCCGAGCTCGGCGACCAGCGCCGGCGATCGCTCGCACGCGCCGAGCTTCGCGCGCAGCTGATCGCGCGATTCTCGTCGGTAGCGCACGTCGCAACACGTTCCGAACGCCGCGCGCCGGAGCACGGCGTGGCGCTTCGCGAGATCGCCGCGCAGCTGATGTCGCCAGGCGAGCGCGCTCGTGATCGCCGCGATCGCGGCGGCGATCGCGAAGCCGGCGCCACCGCCGTAGATGAGCGCGGCGGCACACGCGAACGCGACGGCGCTCGCCCAGAACCGCGCGAACCCGGCGAACAGGCTGCGCCAGTGGATGCGAATTTGCGTCTTGCCCTGCGGCGTGACCCACCACGATTCGACGACCCAGATCGGCACGAACATGCAGTGCACGAGCGACGTCACGGCATATTCGCCGGCGTAGTCGTCGACGCGGCCGTACTCGAGTACGCCGCCGATCGCCAGCGGGACCGTCGACCGCGTCATCGCGCCAAGGTTAGCAGCTGGCCGAGCGAAGCGTCCCAGTCGGCGACGTCGTCGCGCTTCTGGCGCAGCAGCCGCTCGATCGCCGGATACGCCGCGACGGCCTCGTCGACCGCGCGATCGCGGCCGGCTTGATACGCGCCGAGCGTGATGAGGTCGCGGTGCTCTTCGTAGGTGGCGAGCCGCGCGCGCACGATCGCGGCGGCGTCGGCGTGACGCGCGTCGACGACCTTGAGCATGAGCCGCGACACGCTGCCGACCACGTCGATCGGCGGGAAGTGCGCGCGCTGCGCGAGCCGGCGATCGAGCACGATGTGACCGTCGACGAGGCCGCGCACTTCGTCGGCGATGGGCTCGTCGAGGTCGTTACCGGCGACGAGCACGGTATAGATCGCCGTGATCGCGCCCGCCGTCGTCGCGCCGGCGCGCTCGACGAGCCGCGGCAGTAGCGCGAACACGCTCGGCGGATAGCCGTGGCGCGCCGGCGGCTCGCCCGCGGACAGCCCGACCTCGCGCTGTGCGCGCGCGACGCGGGTCAGCGAATCGACGAGCAGCAGCACGTTCGCGCCGCGGCGCTCGCGAAACCACTCGGCGATCGCGGTCGCGACGTGAACCGCGCGCAACCGCACGAGCGGCGGCGCGTCGCTCGTCGCCGAAACGACGACCGTCTTGCCGCGTGCCGGCGCGAGCTCGTCGCCGAGCAACTCCGCGAGCTCGCGGCCGCGCTCGCCGACCTGGCACACGACGATCGCGTCGGCGTTGGTGCCGCGCGCGATCTGGCCGAGCAACGTCGACTTGCCGACACCGGCGGCCGCGAACAAGCCGATGCGCTGGCCGCGGCCGAGCGACAGCATCGAGTCGATCGCGCGCACACCGGTCGCGAGCGGCGCGACGATCGGCGGCCGCGCGAGCGGGCTCGGCGCCGCTCGATCGACGAGCCAGCGCTCGCCCGTCGGCGGCGGTCCATCGTCGAGCGGTGCACCGAGACCGTCGAGCACGCGGCCGAGCAAGCCGTCGCCGCAACGGATCGAGAACGGCTCGCCGGTGCGCCAGACTTCGCTCGCCGGCGCGATGCCCGCGAGCTCGCCGAGCGGCAACAGCAGCGCTTGCTCGCCGCGAAAGCCGACGACCTCTGCCGACAGCGGCGTCGCGTCGCGCCGATCGATCCGCACGAGCTCACCGAGTGCAGCGCCCGGCACGGTCGCGCGCACGACGAGCCCGACGACGTCTTCGACCTTGCCGCCCGCGAGCTCGCTGCCCGACGACGCGATCACGTCGTGCGTATCGGTCGACACGTCGCTGCGCGTCGCGACGCGCGCACCTTTCACCAGCTGGTTGCCGAGCTCGCGAGCGTCGTCGCGGAGCTTCGCGGCGTCGCCCTCGGCGCGGGCGATCACGCGGTCGGCCTCGGCGCGCGCATCGGCGAGGATGCCCGCGGCGAGCGCCTTGACGTCGTCGTGGATCTGCTTGGCCTCGCCGCGCGCTTTCGTCACGACCTCGTGCGCGAGCAGGCGCGCATCGTGCTCGTCCCCGTCGATCACCCGGCCCGAAGCCATGGCTTCACGGTATCACGCGTATCACGCAATAATCGCGGTCCAGCTCGGCGCCGGGGCGCGCGCGTGCTCGACGAGCGCCGTCAAAATGCGTTCACCGATCGGCTTGGCCATGCGCAGCGCCAGCGCGACGCGCACGAGCGGCGGCACGTGCGGCGCGATCGTCCGCGCGCCGATGATCGCGCGTGCATCGCGATCGAACGGCTGGTCCACCAGATCGGCGCAGCGCTCGAGCGCTTGCCGCGGCGTACCGATCGCGCCCTTGCGCGGCGGCTCGGCGATGCGACGCTTCGCGGCTTCGAACGCAGCGCCGAGAGCGGCGGTGAGCGCGGCTTCGAGCGATGCGCCGCCGACCGCGACCGCGAGCTGATCGAGGCCGAGCTCGGCGAGCCACGCGAGCGCGACATCGGGCGCGAGCGTCGCGAGATCGGCGGGCGTGCGCAGCTTCGGAGTCGTCGGCTCGAGCGCGACGAAGCCGGCGGTGACCCAGCGCGCGAGCCAGACGTCGACGCCGCGGACCTGCGTGCTCGGTAGATCGCGCGGCGCGCTGTCGAACGTACGCGGCAAGCCACTGCCGGGATCGCCCGAGCCGCCGGCGAGCACGATGCGCGCGCGTTCCGGCAGCACGGCGAGCGCCGCTTCGATCCAGCTCGCGTGGACACCGCGCAACCCGGCGACGACCGGCACGCGCACGCGCGCGCTCCATTCGGCACGGCGCCGCCGCGAGTCGTTCGCGGGCAACGCCGCGAGCGTCGACGCGTGTGCGCGCGCGTCGTCGCCGATCGCACCGCCGAGCCGAGCGAGCACGCCGTCGCGATCGGCGCCGAGCCGATGCGCCGCCATCGCGATCGCAGCGCCGATCACTTGATATCGAACTTGCCGGTCTCGGCGAGCCGGCGCTTGCGGGTCGGCCGCAACTTGTAGCGCAGCAGCTTGCCGCCGGGACCGCGCGGCAGCGCATCGACAAACTCGATCCAGCGCGGATACTTGTACGGCGCGAGCGTCGCTTTGACGTACTCGCGCAGCTCGGCCTCGAGCTTGGGGCCGGCTTCGGCGCCGACGTTCGTGACGACGAACGCGAGCGGCTTGGTCAGGCCTTCGTCGTCGGCGGCGCCGATCACGGCGGCTTCCCACACGGCATCGTGCGCGACGAGCGCGCGCTCGACCTCGACCGGCGAGACCCACTTGCCGCCGACCTTGAACAGATCGTCGACGCGACCGCAGTGGTGATAGAAGCCTTCGCGATCGATCATGAAGCGATCGCGCGTGGTGAACCAACCGTCGGGCCGGATCACCGACGCGTTGTCCTGGCCGCCCCAGTAGCCCGTGAACAGCGAGCCGCACTGCAGCTCGAGCGTGCCGATCTCGTCGACCCCGACCGGATCGTCTTCTTCGTCGACGAGCCGGACTTGCACGCCGGCGAGCGGCTTGCCGCACACGCCGGGTCGCGCGCCGCGATCGTCGCTGCGCCCGGCGAGCGCGAACTGGAAGATCTCGGTGAGCCCGTAGCCGACGACGACCTCGGTGCCGAGCACGGCTCGGATGCGCGGGATCAACTGCTCGGGCATGCCCTCGGCGCCGGCGACCGCGCAGCGCAGCGTCGCGAGCGGCTTGGTGAGATGCTTCGCTTCGGCGTCGTGCGCGAGCTGCGCGTAGATCGACGGCGTCGCGAACAGCACGGTCGGCTTGAACGAATCGAGCGCGTCGAAGATCGGCTGGCTCTGCGGCTGCGCGGGAAACAGCAACGACTCGGCGTGCACGGTCAGCGGCAGCATCAAGCCGGCGCCGAGCCCGTACGCGGTCGACAGCCGCGCGACCGACAGCACGCGGTCGGTCTCGGCGAGCGATAGCAGCTGCTTCGCGAACGAATCGCGCGCCGCTTCGATCGTGCGCTGCGTGTGCGGCACCGCCGACAGCTCGCCCGGCGAGCCCGCCGAATACAGCAGCACCGCGACGTCGTTCTCGCCGCTCGGTGCAGCGGGCTGCGCTTGCGTCGATGCGACGAGCTTCGCGAAGTCGTGCGAGCCCTCGAGCTTCGCATCGACGCAGATCACCTCGCGCAGATCCGGCGTCTCGTTGCGAATCGCGTCGAGCCGGACCTCGTGGTTCTGATCGGTGATCGCGATCACCGCGCCGGCGTGCTGCACGTAGTCGTGAATGTCGTCGCTGGTCGCGAGCTCGTTGACCGGCACGGCGACCGCGCCGGCGTGGATCGTCGCGAGGATCGCGGTCGCTGCTTCGAGCGTGTCGCGCATGAACACGAGCACGCGCTCGCCGCGCGAGAGCCGCAGCGCACGCAGCGCCGCCGACAACCGGCCGATCTGATCGGCGAGGTGATCGTACGTCCACGCGCGATCGCCTTCGCGCACCGCGATGCGCGGCCCCGCTCCACTGGCGAGCGCGCCGTCCAGCAGCCACGACGCCAGGTTCCCGCTCGTTCCCATCTGCCGGCTAATCGTACTGCCAGACGCGCTCTCCAACAAAAAGAAGACGTAGATTCACACCATGCGGATCGTCGGCGGCAGCCTCGGCGGCAGGGTGCTCCGCGCACCTACGGGTGCCGCGACGCGGCCGACCTCCGAGAAAGTCCGCGAGGCGATGTTCGCGATCCTCGGCTCCGTCGAGGGGATGCACGTGCTCGACCTGTTTGCCGGCTCGGGGGCCGTCGGGATCGAGGCGCTCTCGCGTGGCGCCGCGCACGCCGTGCTCAACGACAACGCCAAGCCGGCGCAGCTCGCGATCCGGGCCAACGTCGACAAGCTCGGCGTCGCCGACCGCACGAGCGTGCTCGCGACCGATGCGCTGCGGCTCGCCCGCACCCCGCCGGTCGTGGCGCCGTACGGCTTGGTGTTCATCGATCCGCCGTACGCATCCGAGCTCGCGGTGCGCGCGACCGAAGCGATCTCGCTCGGAAATCTCGCCGCCGATGCGACGGTGGTCATCGAGCACGATCTCCGGCACGCGCCTCCCGAGCAGCTCGGATCTCTGCTACGAACAGACCATCGCCGCTACGGTGACACGCAGCTCTCGTTCTACAAGGCGCCGCAATGAGCCAGTCTAGTTCGGTCGCTGTCTACCCGGGCACGTTCGACCCGATCACGAACGGCCACCTCGACATCCTCGGGCGTGCATTGCGGCTGTTCGATCGCGTGATCGTGACGATCGCGGTGAACCAGCGCAAGTCGCCGCTGTTCACGGTCGAAGAGCGGATCCAGTTCATTCACGACGCGATGCCCGAAGCGGGCGAGCGCCTCCAGTTCGAGCAGTTCGACGGCCTGATCGTCGACTTTTGCCGCCGCCACAACGCGACCGTGCTCGTGCGTGGCCTGCGCGCCCTCGCCGACTTCGAGTACGAGTTCCAGTTCGCGCACATGAACCGGCGGCTCGCGCCGCAGGTCGACACCGTGTTCTTCATGACCGACGAGCGCAACCACTACGTGTCGAGCTCGTTGGTCAAGGAAGTCGCCAGCCTCGGCGGCGACGTCACCGGGTTGGTTCCCGCGCCGGTCGTCGCGGCGCTCGCCGACAAGTACAGAGGTAAGTGATGACGTTGACGCTCAAGCTCGCTTCGCGCCTGGACCCGATCAAGCCATCGATCACGCTCGCCGTCACCGCGAGAGCGGCCCGGCTCAAGGCCGAAGGGATCGACGTGATCAGCTTCGGCGCCGGCGAGCCGGACTTCGATACGCCGAAGCACATCAAAGACGCGGCGGTCGCGGCGCTCGACAAAGGCGTCGGCAAGTACACCGACGTCGCCGGCATCCTGCCGCTGCGCAAAGCGATCGCGGCCGAGATGACGCGCGTCCACAAGGCGGCGTTCGATCCGGCCAACGTCCTGGTTTCGACCGGCGCGAAGCACTCGCTCTACAACTTGTTCATGGCGCTGATCGATCCGGGCGACGAAGTCCTGATCCCTGCGCCGTACTGGGTCAGCTACCCCGACATGGTCATGCTCGCCGGCGGCACGCCGATCACACTCGCGACGAAAGCGAGCGATGACTTCGCGGTGACCGCGGCGCAAGTCGCCGCCGCGTGTACGAAGCGTACGCGCGCGATCGTGCTCAATAATCCATCCAATCCGACCGGCGCGGTCTACACGCGCGCGCAGATCGAAGCGCTCGCCGAAGTGGTGATCGCGAAAGACCTGCTCGTGATCTCCGACGACATCTATCGCTCGCTCGTCTACGGCGGCGCCGAGTACGTTTCGATCGCGGCGATCTCGCAGGCGCTCGCCGACCGCACGATCCTCGTCGACGGCGTGTCGAAGACGTACGCGATGACCGGCTGGCGCATCGGCTACACGACCGTCTCGGCCGCGCTCGCGCCGCTGGTCAAGGCCATGAACAAGATCCAGGGCCAATCGACGTCGAACCCGTCGCACATCTCGCAGGTCGCGACGCTCGCGGCGCTGACCGGGCCGCAAGATTGCGTCGAGACGATGCGCAAGGCATTCGACGAGCGCCGGCTCGCGATGGTGAAGCTGCTGCGCGCGATCCCGAACGTGCAGTGCCGCGAGCCGAAGGGCGCGTTCTACGCGTTCCCGGATTTCGGCGCGTACGTCGGCAAGACGACGCCCGAAGGCAAGGCGATCGCGAACGACGTCGAGCTGTGCGACTGGCTGCTCGACGCCGGCAAGGTCGCCGTCGTGCCCGGCTCGGGTTTCGGCGCGCCCGGCCACGTCCGGCTTTCGTACGCGTGCTCGATGAAGAACATTGAAGACGGCGTCGGTCGCATCGCGACGACGCTCGCGACGTTGCGTTAGCGATCTCCGAGCTCGTTTTTCGGCGCTCGGCCTCGATCGGAATTTGCGTCCTCGCGTTTACGGCCGCAACTCTAGTGGCCACCTCGGCGACAACCGCGCGAGAGCACGACGTCCGTGATGGCACATCGCATGCTCTTCACGTCGATCAGCCATGTTCGAAGAAGTCTCCACAGAATCACTAAGCAGTGTGTCCGGAGGCATGAACCATCAGACCAGGCAGCTCCTGCTGATGAACATGCAGACGGCGATGATGCAAACGCTCACGGCCGCGAACACCAACGCCGCGAACAACGCGCAGCTCATGCAGACGATGCTGAGCATGATGACCGGCGGCGGCGCGGCGCCGGCGCAGTACGCCTCGCCGTACGGGATGCCCTACGGGACGCCGTACGGCCAAGCGCCGATGGGCTACCCGTACGCGGCGTATGGCCAACCGCCTCAGGCGGAACCGATGATGCCCGTGTGATCGCGCTACACTGGTGACGTGCGCCGGGCGCCACTTGTTGTCTTGGTGGCGGTCTCGTGTGGACGCAGCGGCTTCGATCCGCTGCACGACGCGGCGATCTCGCCGCAAGACGCGAACGTGCTCGGCCACGTGCAGCTCGCGAGCGGCTGGACCGCGACGCTGCTCGTCGATCTGACCGGCATCGTGCCGTATCGCGCCGACGACTTCGACGACGGCTCGAACGAGGTGCTCGACAACGCGCCGATCACGGTCGCGACGCTGTACGCGCCGTTCGTGGCATCGCTCGCCGTCTCCGCCGGCCGCGACGTGATCGAGCTCGCGAGCGACGGCACGCCGACGGTGCACGACTACCGCCCGCCGGCGCCCGACATGAATGGTCCCGATCAATGCGCGCACATGGCGTTCGGCGACACGCCCGACGTCGGCCCGCAGCTGTGGATCGGTGCATCGTCGCAGCAGGCCGGCGACGGCGTGTATCGCGTCGATCCGACGACGTGGGAGATCACGCGCGAGGCCATGAACAACAACGTGAACGGGCTCGCGTGGGACTCGACGGGCGCGTACGACTCGACCGGCACGCCGGCGATGTACTTCGTCGATCAGAGCTTTCTCTATCGCCGCGACGGCTCGGGCAGCGCGACGTCGCTCGTCGCCGAAATGAACACGATGGATTCGCTCGTCGTGTCGACGACCCAGATCTTCGTCGAGAACGATCTGACGACCGGCGACGAGATCGATTCGATCGCACCAGGCACGCACGCGGTCGCGACGTTCGCGACCGGTAGCGCGTTTCACGTGATCGAAGAAGGCCCGCTGTCGGCGACGAGCGTGATCGCGATCGACAACACGGCGTCGCTCGCGAGCTACGCCGGCGGCAGCGCGACGCCGATCGCGAGCTCGACCGATCCGAATTGGGTGTGGCAATCGGCGAGCGCGCCGCAGCCGCCGCATCCGCTCGCGGGCGGCTACGTCGTGCTCGAATCGAACCGCACGCTCGATCGCGACGACCTCGTCTACATCGCGCCCGAGCAATAACTTACAGTCGCGGCATGTCTCGCGAGTTCGCGTTTCCCGGCACGCGCCCGAAGTTCGCACCCGACCGCGTCGTCGACATCGTGCACATCGCGCTGGTGCTCACCGTCGACCCTGCCGCACGCTCGGTCGCAGGCACCGCGACGCTGCGCACGACCGCGCTCGGCGCCACGCGCACCGTCGAGCTCGATGCCGTCGAGCTCGAGATCGCGAGCGTGACCGCGAACGGCAAGCCGGTCGCATATCGCCACGACGGCAAGAAGCTGCGCGTCGAGCTGGCGCGCGAGCTGGCACCCGGCGACGAGCTCGTGCTCGCGATCGAATACTCCGGCACACCGCGGCGCGGGCTCTACTTCGTCGGGCCCGACGACGGCTATCCGCACAAGCCGACGCAGGTGTGGACGCAGGGCCAAGACGAAGACTCGCGCTACTGGTTTCCGTGCTTCGACTCGCCGAACGAAAAGGCGACGAGCGAGCTCACCGTCACCGTGCCGGCGAGCATGTTCGCGGTGTCGAACGGCACGCTCGTCTCGGATCGCGCGACCGGCGATCGCCGCACGCTGCACTGGCGGCTCGACGTCCCGCACAGCGCGTATCTCGTCACGCTATGCATCGGCGACTTCGCGGCGATCGAAACGGCGTGGCGCACGACGCCGGTCGTCTACTACGTCGAGCGCGGCCGCGAAGCCGATGCCGAGCGCACGCTCGCGCGCACGCCCGAGATGCTCGAGCTGTTCAGCACGCTGTTCGGCGTCGCGTATCCATATCCGCGCTACGCGCAGGTGTTCGTCGCCGACTTCATCTTCGGTGGGATGGAGAACACGAGCGCGACGACGATCACCGATACCGTGCTGCTCGACGAGCGAGCAGCGCTCGATCACGACGTCGACTCGCTCGTCTCGCACGAGCTCGCGCATCAATGGTTCGGCGATCTCGTCACCTGTCGCGATTGGGGCGAAGGCTGGCTCAACGAAGGCTTCGCGACGTACTCCGAGTACTTGTGGCGCGAGCATCACGAAGGCCGCGACGCCGCCGACCTCGAGCTCGAGGACTGGGGCGACGAATATTTCGGCGAAGACTCGCACCGCTATCGCCGCACGATCGCGACGAAGCTCTACGACGAGCCGATCGACGTGTTCGATCGCCACCTCTACGAAAAAGGTGGCCGCGTGCTGCACATGCTGCGCGACGTGCTCGGCGACGCCGCGTACTGGCGCGCGATCGCGCACTACCTGACGAAGCACCGGCTCGGCGTCGTCGAGTCGCGCGACCTCGCGCGCGCGATCGAAGAAGCGACCGGCAAGAGCGTCGACTGGTTCATCAGCCAATGGGTGATCGACGGCGCCGGCCATCCCGAGCTCGACGTCGAGCTCGCGTGGGACGCC
>DASXEF010001020.1:0-4296 GCA_036490255.1 Kofleriaceae bacterium | reverse complement strand
TGCTATGACTCGGCGATGGGGTCGATGACGCTCGCGGCACCGAACAAACAAGAGCTGGCGTGGCTCGCCGACAACCTCGCGCGAGCACGAGCGATGGCGACGAAGTACGGCGGCGATGCGACGCTCGCCGGGCTCGATGGGTTGTGGACGACATGGTGCGCGGCGTTGCGTGAATCCGGCGACGACCCGAACCCGCTGATCAACATGGTCGGCATCGCGCTCGGCCAACACCTCGTCGACACGCTCGGCCTCGCGTGGGTGCTCGCGACCGACGACGCAGGTACCGAGCTCGCCGTCCACGGCCAGCCCAACGACGTGCTGATCTATCCGTGCAACCTCGTCGGCAAGCGCTGGCAGTCGGGCGAAACCGACTTCGTCGCGCGCGTCGGCGGCGAGCTGGTTCGCGATATCTCCGCGCTGCAACGCGCTGCTACGTCTTGAACGGCGCCGCGATGGCGGCCGCGATGGCGACCGCGATGGCGACCGCGATGGCGACCGCGTCGCCAGGAGCGCGCACCAAAATTCGGAGCGTGTGTCGGCTCTCGTTGACAAATAGTGCGGATTTCGTATATTGGCGAAATGCGGCAGCTTTCGCTCGATTCCGCTCGCAAGCCCACCGGCCGCGGCGGCTGGCGTCCCGGCGCCGGTCGGCACAAGAAGAAAGGCGCGGTTTCGCACGACACGCGCGCGGCGTTCCCGACGCGGTTTCCGCAACACGTCACGTTGCGACTCGGTGCCGACACGCCCGGGATCGCGCGCGAGTACCTGATGAAGCGCGTGATCCGGCCGTGCATCGCGCTGTGCGAGAAGCCGTTCTTCCGCGTCATCGAATTCAACGTGCTCTCGAACCACGTGCACCTGATTTGCGAGGCCGACGACGCGATGGCGCTCGCGCGCGGCGTGCAAGGTCTCGCGATCCGGCTCGCGCGTCGTTTGAATACCGCACTAAAACGAAAGGGCAAATTCTTCGGGCCCCGCTATCACGCCGTCGCGCTCCGATCGCCGGCGCAGGTTCGCAACACGCTGCGCTACGTGCTGCTCAATCGGAAGCATCACGCGTCCGCCGACAAACGCTTCTTCGCCGGGTGGATCGATCCGTATTCGAGCGGCGCGTGGTTCCGCGGCTGGACCGCGCCGATTCGCGTGAACGCAGTCATCAGAGATCTCGTGCCGCTCGAGTCTCCGACGCGCGCGCCACGGACATGGCTGTTGCGCGTCGGCTGGCGGCGCGCCGGGCCGGTTTCGTACGATGATCGGCCGAGCTAGGCGAACCTCTCGACGATGCGGCGAACGCTCACGGGTGCGTCGTGAGGACGTTCCAATCGCCGCCGTCCTTGGTCGCGTGACCGCTGTTTGGCCCCGGCCCCGGCCGACACGCGAGTGTGGCTCTCGGGACGACGTCGCCTGCCGCGACCGGGCGATGGTTGTCTTCGAGCCCTTGGCCCGGCGGACACTGGAGCTTGTACGCGATCGGCCCCTGCCCCGACGGTCCGCCGCCGAGTCGGCCCGCGTTCGTCACGCGAGGCGGCTGACCGGCGTCGGCGCCGCCGATGACCGAGCCGAGCTCGAGAGTTGAAATGGTGTCGAAGCTCATGCCCGACGCAAGTACAAGCGCAGTGCCACGCTGAGCGACTGTAATCACGTCGTGTGACGCACCTGCGGCCGTCTACTCTCGACGGCGGTCCGAGTCGCCTGGGCTACTTCTTGAACGGCAGCACGGCCGTAAAGCACGCACCGCGATTCGGATCCTTGCGATAGCTGAGTCGGCCGCCGAGCAGCTGCATCACGTACGCGGAGATCGCGAGCCCGAGGCCGGTACCCTCCGGCGTGCCACTCGCGAACGGCTCGAACATGATCTCGCCGATCTCGGGGGACACGCCAGGACCGTCGTCGCAGACGGAGAACACGAGCTCGCTGCCCTGCACGCGCGCGCGCAAGTCGACGACGCCGCCCGGCGGCGATGCGTTTGCCGCGTTGCGCAGCAAGTTGACGAGCACTTGCAAGAACAGCGGCTCGGAGACCGCGACGAGCACGTCGTCGAGCTCGCCGATGCGGAGCTCGCCGCGTTCGCGGACGTAGCCGCCGGCGAGGCGCGTGGCGCGATCGACCAGGCGTTTGACGCGCACCGGCTTGTTCGTGACCTCGCCGCCGCGGATGAACTTGCGCATCTCGACGAACAGCTTCACGGCTTCTTCGCCGGCGGAGCCGGCTTCGCCGACCGCCGCGTTGAGCTCGGGTTGGTCCGCCGCGAGCGACGTGATCTCGTTGAGTGCGACCGAGAGCGTTTGCATCGTCGACGCGAGATCGTGCAACAGCGACGACGTCAACGCGCCCATCGTGGCCTGGCGCATCAACCGATTCATGCGGTTGCCGTGATTCGAGCCGTGCAGCGTCGACACCCGCGCTTCGAGCACGCCGCAGCGGCGTTGCGCGCGATGTGCCATGTAGCCGACGAGCTGGCGCGCGCTATCGGTCGTGCCGCGGGCCCGCAGGCGCAGGTCGCCTTCGGCGTCGAGCGGTAGATCGATGTACCAGCCGGAACCTTCGCGCGGGACCGTGCCGCCGGTGAACGGATGCTCGCCCTCTTCGGTGCGCACGACCGTCGCGGCCGCGTCGACGCCTTCGACCGCGAGCGCACGGCGAACGACGGCTTCCGACAATTCGAGTGGCGAATCCGTTTTGGCTAATTCTTCGTCAAAGCTCGCCATCGACAACGCGTCTTGCACTGACGCTGTCAAGCGGCGTGCTGCTTCGCGCTGCTCTAATCCACGCTTTACGACCACCTCGATCTCGTCGTGCCACGGCTTGCCCACCTTGTAGGGCGCGTCGGGCGACAACAAAGCGCGCTGGGCGCGCTCGTCGAGATAGCCGGTGAGCAGCACGCGGACGGCGTCGCGCTGGTGCCCCTTGGCGAACTCGAGCACCTCGATGCCGTCGTGATCGGGCATCTTGAGATCCGAGATGATGACGTCGTATTGCTGCGTCGCGAGCGCATCGAATGCTTCGACGCCGGATGCGACGGCTTCCACGGTGTACGTGCCGCTGAGCTCGTCGACGAGCGCGTCGCGGACGTGATCGTCGTCGTCGACGACCAGAATACGGGCAGACTTCATGACGGGTCCTTGGTCGGGATGTCGTCGAGCCGATTCGACAACGTCTCGAAGACGGTGCTGAGCTCCGGAGGCAGCGGTTGGACCGTCGCGCCGGTCGCCGAGCGACTCGCCTTTACGATCGCGTTGACGTTCGATTCGATGCGGACGGCGACCTTCGTGATGCGCACGAGCAAGCGCTCGAGGTCGGCGCGTTGTTCTTCGGGCAGCTTCGAGATGCGATCGCCGAGATGGCGCGTCGTGCTGAGCAGCGCGCCGAGCGGGTTGTTCAAGTGATGGGCGATGCCGGCGACGAGCTCGCCGACCGCGGCGCGCCACGCGAGCATCGCGATCTCGCGGTTGCGATTCTCGAGCTCGAGCTGGGCATCGCGCAGCTTCGTGTACGCCACCTCTAGATCGTGATGCGCGGCGAACAGCGCCGAGTGTTTCGCGACCAGCTCGCGCTCGAGCATGCGGCGCTCGGTGGTGTCGCGAGCAGTGAACGCGATGTAATCGCCGTGGCCCTCGACTTGGATGTGGGCAACGGTGAGCGTCACGAACGCGGGGTAATCGTCGCCGCGGCGAAGCGCGACCTCTTCATAGCGACCGTCAAACGAGACATCGCGTGCCTCGAGCGCGATCTGATCGAAGGTCAGGCCGATGACCTGACCGACGTCGAGCGCAAGTAGATCGGCGACGCGCACATTTGCCGACACGATGCGACCGCTGGTGGCGTCGACGATAAACAGCGCTTCGGTGCTGGTCTCGAACATGAGACCGAACACCGCATGGGCGATCGCCGAGTCACTCACGCAGGCTGGATCGGCCACGCGTTCCGAGCGTCAAGGCTGGCGACGTCGATCTCGTAAGCCGTCGATCGGACATGCGCCGAGCTCGGCACGACTCGTGCTCTATCGCCCATCGTGTCCAGCGACTTCTCCTCAGTCGACAAGCTAGCCAACGCGATGACGTTCCATCGCGAGCGCCACGCGGTGCTGGCAGGCAACGTCGCCAACGTGGACACGCCGGGCTATCGCCCGTACGACATCACGCAGCACGACGCTGCCGGTGGTGGCCTCGAGATGACCACGACCGAAGGCGTCGCTCACATGACGGCCGGCGGCGGCGAGCCCGGTGCCGCCTACGCGAAGGAGTTCGACGACGGTGGCGCGCAAGGCGGCCCCGACGGCAACGCGGTGTCGATGGA
>DASXEF010000877.1:0-17113 GCA_036490255.1 Kofleriaceae bacterium | reverse complement strand
TTCGGGATCCTGTGGCTCGAGCGCGCCATCGGCATGCCCGGCTGGCTCGGGCTGCGCTAGGCTCGCGTCGTGGAGGTGTTTCTGATCCGCCACGCGCAGGCCGCCGACGAGACGCTCGAGCTCAAGGACCACGCGCGTCCGCTGACCGCGCTCGGTCGCGACCAAGCGCGCAACCTCGGCGATCGCTTGCGCTGGCACGACTGCGAGCCGACGCACGTGCTGACGAGCCCGCTCGTGCGCGCCGTGCAAACCGCGGAGCTCGTCGTCGCGGCGCTCGGCCCTGCGGGCGCGGAGCTCGTGGTCAACGTCGAGCCGTCGCTCGAACCGGCGGCGTCGGCGCGCGCCGTCGTGGCCGCGATCGCCGCGTTGCCGCAAGGCTCCAGCGTGCTGCTGTTCGGCCACGAGCCGGGGATCTCCGACGTCGCCGCGTTGCTCGTCGGCGATCCCGACGTGCCCGCGCTCGCGAAAGCCGAAGCGGTGCGGATCAGCGGCGGCCGCGTGCGCTGGCGGTTCGCGTGGGACGCCGAAGCTCCGACGCCGGCGCGATAGCGACAAGGACGCGCGGCGAACCCAGCTGTGCGTGCGATCGCGCGGTCGTAAGACCGACAACGTCAACGGTGTCGTTCAGGTTCACGTTGAGATCGACGTCGATGTTCTGATCGAGATCCCAACACTCCCGGCGCCGCGATCGCGCGACGTACCAACCCCGCCGGCACGGTCCGTGTCCACGCGTCGCACCTTGACCGGCGTCGCACAAGCCGTCGATCGTCGTCGATGTGCCCCGTTCGCGCGCCGAGCTAGCCGTCGCGATCGCCGCCGCCGCGACGTTCGGCACGGTGCTCGCCAGCTATTCGACGCTGCGGCCGATCCGCGACGCGCTCGTGCTCGACGGCGATCCCGATCGGATTCCGTGGCTGTTCAGCGCGACGTTCGCCGCGATGCTCGTGCTCGCGCCGGCGTGGTCGCGACTCGTCGGGCGCGGTCCGCGCCGCGTCGTACCGTTCGCGTTTCACGGCTTCGCGCTGTGCGCGCTCGCGTTCGCCGCGGCGGTCTACTCGCACGTCGCGCCGGTCGCGATCGGCCGCGTGTTCTACGTCTGGGCCGCGGTGTTCAACCTGTTCGTCGTCTCGGTGTTCTGGAGCCTGCTCGCGGATCTGATCGGGCCGAGCACCGCGCGACGTGCGTACGGGCCGATCGCGGCGGGCGGCACGATCGGCGGCATTCTCGGCCCGCTCGCGACGAAGGCGCTCGTCGGCGAGATCGGCGTCGCCGGCATCTTGTGCATGTCGGCGGTGCTGCTCGAGCTCGCCGCGCTCGGCGTGATCGTCGTGCAGCGCGTCGCCGGCGAGGCCGTGCACGAGGTCGACGATCGGCCGATCGCCGGCGGTGCATTCGCGGGCATCATGCACGTCGCGCGGCGGCCGCAGCTGCGCGCTCTCGTCGGTTACGTGCTGTGCACGGCGTGCGCCGCGACGTTCGTCTATCTCGCGAAGGCGCGCATCGGCCACGACTTCGTGCCCGATCGAACGGCGCGCACGGAGTTGTTCGCGTCGATCGACATGTGGACGAACATCGCCGTGCTCGTGATCCAGCTCGTGATCGCCGGCCCGTTGCTCGCGAGGTTCGGACCGGGCGTCGCGTTGTGCGTGCTGCCCCTCGTGCAAGCTGCGGGCATCGCGACGCTCGCGTTCGTACCGTCGGTGAGCACGCTCGTCGCGGTCGCGATCGCCGGCGGCGCCGCGACGCACGGCCTGACGCGGCCCGCGCGCGAGCTGCTGTTCACCGTGATGCATCGCGACGACAAATATCGCGCGAAGAACGCGATCGATACCGTCGGCTATCGCTTCGGCGACGTCGGCTCGGTCTGGCTCGGTGAAGCGCTCGGTGCGGGCGGCGCCGCGATCGCCGCCGCGCCGCTCGTCGTCGGTTGGCTCGCACTCGCCGTGAAGTTGGGTAAAGGGTTTCGAAAGGAAGCAGCATGATCATCGATCGCCGTGATTTCGTGTTCGGAACGCTCGCCGCCGGCGTCGCCGCGTGCGCCGCCAAAGCCGGTCAGTCGCCCACACCGGCGCCCGCACCGCAGCCGGTCGCGACCAAGCCGACGCCGAAGAAGATCTTGATCCTCGGCGGCACGCACTTTCTCGGCCCGCACATCGTCGACGCGGCGCAGGCACACGGCCACGTCGTCACGCTGTTCAACCGCGGCAAGACGAATCCGGGCCTGTTTCCCGACGTCGAGAAATTGCACGGCGATCGCGACGGTCACCTCGAAGCGCTTGCTAATCGCGACTGGGATGCCGTGATCGATCCGTCGGGCTACGTGCCGCGCATCGTCACCGCGAGCGCGACGTTGCTCGCGCCGCGCGTGCCGCACTACATCTTCATCTCGACGATCTCGGTCTATCACCGCGACAACATCGTCGGCGACGACGAGACCGCGCCGGTCGAGACGATCGCCGATCCGACGAACGAGGACGTCAAGGTCAACTACGGCGCGCTCAAGGCGCTGTGCGAGCAAGCGGCCGAGCATGCGATGCCCGGGCGCGTCGCGAACATCCGGCCCGGGCTCATCGTCGGGCCCGGCGATCCGACGGGACGTTTCACGCACTGGCCGTGGCGCGCGTCGCAAGGCGGCGAGATGATCGGGCCCGGCGACGGCACCACGCCGACGCAATGGATCGACGGCCGCGATCTCGGCGCGTGGATCGTCAAGGTCGTCGAGGACAACACCGTCGGCGTCTACAACGCGTTCGGCCCGGCGACGCCGACGACGATGAAGGCCGCGCTCGACGCCTGCAACGAAGCGGGCGGCAACAAGGCGCAGATCACGTGGGTCGACGGCGGCTTCCTGGCGAAGCAGGGCGTGATGGGCTGGCAGGACATGCCGATGTGGCTCGACAACAAAGGCGACGACGCCGGCTTCGGCACGATGAAGAACGGCCGCGCGATCGCGAAGGGCCTCGCGTTCCGGCCGTGCCTCGAAACCGCGCGCGACACGCTCGCATGGCTCGCGACGTTACCGACCGACGAGCAAGTGAAAGTGCGCTCGAGCGGCATCAAGCCCGACAAAGAGCGCGACGTGCTCGCGGCGTGGCACGCGAAGACTTAGCGCCAACCATCGGCGGTCCGGATCATCGCGCGCGGCTCCGGACCGGGCCGCCCGTTCCACGGCGCGCGCAGTGTCAGCGCATCGAAGTCGAGCGGCGCGGTGCGCAGCTCGGCGACGAGCGCGTCGAACGCGGCGGTCGCGTCGGCGAGCGAGTGGCGCCCGGTGTGCTGGTAGTGGTCGATCGCGAGCGAGCGAATTCCGATCGCTGCGAACGAGGCGAGCTCGGCGCAGGTCGTGATTTCGCGATAGCAAACGAGCTCGCGCAGGTTCGGAAACGCGCGGTGAACGAGCGCTGCGTCGAGCAGGTCCCAGTCCGCGAGCTCGCGCGCCACGTTGATCGCGATCGAGTGCATCGCGGCGAGTGGCTCCGCCCGCTGCGCGAGGCGCACCACGTCACGCGCATCGAGATAGGAATCGAGCTCGCGCAGCGAGCGCAGCGGTGCGCGCTCGAGCAGCTCGAGGTTCCACGTGCCTTGCAGCTCTTCGACCGTCGTCCACATCGGATCGCCGTACGTCGGCCGCAGCTTGTTGCCGACCGACAACATGATGTCGGCGATCGCGAGAAAGCCGCGCCGGAATTCGCTGTGCGAGTAGCTCTTGCCCCAGCTCACGCCGGCCGCGAGCGCACCGAGCCACGCCTTGCCGTGTTTCGCGAGCAGCTCCACCTCGCGCGCACTGGGCTCGTCGGTCGTGCGTGCGAGCTGCAGCATGATCAGCTCGCCGCGCGGGTCGCCCTGGGCGAGCGCGAGATCTGCGTACACCGCGCGCGGGGCGTCGTCTTCGGGGCGCGCGTAGATGTCGGCGAGTAGCGCGGCGTTCGTGCGACCGTCCGCGCGCAGGTCATCGAGCGCGGTCGTGATCTCGGCGAGCGCTGCGACCGGCTTGACCGCCGGCAACGCTGCGAGTGCGCGATCGAACGCCCGTAGCACCGCGGTGCGCACCGCCGCGCGGCCGATGCGCAGCTTCAACGCCTCGCGGATCGCATCGGCGCGCAGCGCGAGCCGTGGATCGCGGCCCGCGAGCTTCGCGAGCGCGACGAACAGCCGCTGCGCGTTCGGCGTGGTGAACGGCGGCTTCGCCAGCGCGTCGATCGCAAATCCGGTCACGCGCGGATCGTCGAGCTTCGCGACGAGCTTCAGCCGCGCTTCGCTCTCGACGGCGCGCGGTCCGATGATCGCCGCGAGCGCGGTGGTCACGTCGTCGGGCGGTGCTTTGGAGTCGACGAGCGCGACGAGCTCGGCGAGCGCCGGCGAGCGGTTGGCGCGCCACGCCGCGATCAGTGCCGCGCGCGTCGCGGCGAGATCACCGGTCCGGATCGCCGCGAGCACGCGCTTCACACCGTCAACGTAGCTCGGCGCAAAGCTCCGCGAGCTGGCCGAACGTGTGTTTCATGCCCTCGGTCATGCCCGTCGCGATCGCGCCGTCGAGCGCCTGCTTGCTCGGGAAATGCTGCACGAGCTCGAGCCGCGTCGCGCCGTTCGTCTCGACGAACGTCGTCGTGATGGTCGCGATGCCGGCCTGCGGCATCTGCTCGAACAGCTGCGTCGCGACGATCTTCGCGTTCGGCACGACCTCGGTGAACTCGCCGGTGAACGCCATCTTCGGCTCGCCGGCTTTGCCGAACACGTAACGATATTTTCCGCCGACCCGCAGGTCGATCTCGCAGTCGTACATGATCGCGCCGAACGCTTTCGGCGCCCACCAGCGCTTCATGTGCTCGGGCTTGGTGAACGCTGCGTAGACGATTCGCGCCGGCGCGTCGAACACGCGCGCGACGACGAGCTCGACGTCCGAGCGACGCTCGACCGTGAACGAATCACTTTGGTTTGCGGCTTTTGCGAGCATGTCCATTCTCCTTCGCTTTGATTTCGCCGATCACGGCCTCGAGCTCGTCGAAGCGCGCCTTCCAGATCTGTTTGAAGCGCTCGAGCCAATCGGCCATCGCCTCGAGCGGCTCGGGCCGCAGCTCGTACAACCGCTGCTGCGCGCGTGGCTCGACATCGACGATGCCGGCTTGCTTGAGCACGCGCAGGTGCTTCGAGACCTGCGGCTGGTTCATGCCGAGGCGCTCGCCGATGTCGTTCACCGCACGCGGCCCCGAGCGCAACAGCTCGACGATGCGAAAGCGGTTCGGCTCTCCAAGCGCGGTGAAGGTCTCGAGCACGAGGGTAATATGCTCACGAACGTATATTCACGTCAAGGCATATTAAACCGAGTACGCTCGGGTCATGCAGTACGCCGGTGGCTGTCATTGCGGCGCGATCCGAGTCCGGTTCGACACCGAGCGGCCCGCGGGCGAGCTCCCGATCCGGCTGTGCGGCTGCAGCTTCTGCTCGAAGCATCGCCCGCGGTACACGTCCGATCCCGCCGGTCACGTCGCGATCGAGCTCGCGAACGAGGCGGCCGTCTCGCGCTATCGGTTCGGGCTCCGGCTCGCAGACTTTCTGATCTGTCGCGCGTGCGGCGTGTTCGTCGCCGCGTACGAGCCGGGGCTCGCGGTGATCAACCTCGACGTGCTGGACGCCGCGAGTGATTTCACCGCGGCGCCCGCGCAATTCACCGACTACGATCGCGAGGACGCGGCACAACGTTCGGCGCGCCGCGCGCGCGTGTGGACGCCGGCGACGGTGCGCGTGATCGGATGAGGACGTGCTCGACCGTCGTCCAGCCCGATACCGGCCAGGATCGCGTCGACCTCCGGCTCTATCCCGACGCGCTCGTGATCGCGCTCGCGGATGGGGCAGGTGGCACCGTACATGGTGCCGAGGTCGCCGAGCTCGTCGTCGACAAGCTGCTCTGCCCCGACCGCGACTGGGACGAGATCGACGAGGCCGCCCGCCGGCTCGGCGGCCAGGCGACCGGGATCTGGCTGCGCAGCGACGGCGACGGCATCCGCGGCGAAAGCGTCGGTGATTCCGCGGCGTGGCTGTTCTACGCCGATGGCGCGATCGAGCTGACCGAGCACCAGCAACGCAAGCCGCTCGTCGGCGGTGGTTGTATGCCTACATCGTTCGAGCACGCGGTCCCGATCGGCGCGACGCTCGTCGTCGCTTCCGACGGGCTGTGGCGCTACGCGACGATCGCCGAGATCGCGGCGATCGCGCGGCAGCCGGACATGGCTCGAGCATCGAGCCGCCTGGTCGAGCTCGTTCGGCTGCCTGACCGATCATTACAAGACGACATATCGATCGCGCTCGCGCGATGAATCGCGATAACGTCGACGGCGAGGGAGGGGCCTATGCTCCGCAGCGTCGCGCTTTTCGGTGTTCTCGTGTTGGTCGCGTGCGGTCCGTCGCGGCATGGCCCGGGCGGTGATGACGATGACGGCGGCGTCACCGGTCCACACACCGAGACGAGCATCGTCATCACGCCGACGAACCCGATCGTTCAGCTCGATCTGAACATGCCGGGTACGCAGGATTTCGTCGTGACCGCCAACTACGCCGACGGCACGACCGAGGACGTGACCTCGCAGGCGATGTGGTCGGTCGCGAATCCGGCGGTCGGCGCGATGGCCGGCGCGACGCTCGACATCCCAGGCTTCGCGACCGACAGTGCCGAGGTCTCGAAGCTGACCGCGACCGTCGGCGCCTTTACCGGCGAAGCGCAGATCACCGTCGCCGCGTATCGCCAGAGCGGCACCGAGACCGATTTCTTCTTCATCCTGCCGTACCAAGATCCGACCGGCGATCAGATGAAGCCGCTCGACTTCTCGACGCTGATTCCATCGCTCGACGTGTTCTTCTTGGAAGACACGACCGGCTCGATGGGCGGCGAGACCAAGAATCTGCAGGCGGCACTGACCGGCACGATCGTTCCGGGCATTCAAGCGAACCTGCCGAACACGCAGTTCGGTGTCGGCGCGTTCGATGACTTCCCGGTCAACGGCGACTCCGGCAGTGCACCGTGCGTGTCGGGTGACGACACCGACGACCAGCCGTTCAAGCTGCGCCAGGCGATCACGGCGAACTCGACGCTGGTCCAGACCGCGGTCAACGGGCTCACGACCGCATCGGGTGCAACGATCGGCTGCGGCGGTGACACGCCGGAGTCGGGCATCGAGGCCATCTATCAAGCGGCGACCGGCGAGGGCTTGACCGGTCCGTCGCCGACCAGCGTGCCGGTGAACCACTCGGGTGTCGGCGGCGTCGGTTTCCGCGCCGGCACGATGCCGGTGATCGTGCCGATCACCGATGCGATCTCGCACGACACCGATGACACGAGCGCGGCCGGGACCGACTGCGGCGTCAACTACACGACGCCGATCTTCACCGGCGCCGGCCCGGCGCACTCGCACGAGCAGACGGAAGCGGCGCTGAGCTCGATCTGCGCGCGCGTCGTCGGCATCGCGGCGCAAGACGGCGAGTGCGACGGCACGGCATATTTGACCGCGCTCGCGACGTCGTCGGGCGCGCGCGTCCCGCCGACCGCGTGGGACGTCGGCACTCGCCCGGCGGGCTGCGCCGCGGGCCAGTGCTGCACCGGCGAGAGCGGCGTCGGTGTCGCGACCGACGCCGATGGCCTGTGCCCCGAAGTGTTCCAGGTGACGACCAGCGGCACCGGCGTCAGCCAGAGCATCGTGACCGGCATCGCCATGCTGACGCGGTTCGCGACGTTTACCGTGCCGACCGAGACGGCGGGCGTGATGACCGACATCGACGGCAACGCGCTGCCGTCGGGCCATACGACGGCCGACTTCGTGAAGGCCGTGGTGCCGACCTCGTTCACGTTGCCGCCGCCGCCGCCGGTCGTGCCGAACCCGACGTTCGACATGACGCAGTTCTACGGCGTGACGCCGGGCACGACGCTCACGTTCCAGGTCAACGCGTTCAACGACTTCATCCCGTCGACCGACCAGGCGCAGATCTTCGAGGCGACGATCACGGTGACCGCGAGCGGTTGCACGCCGCTCGATCAGCGCAACGTGCTGATCCTGGTGCCGCCGATCGCGATCGTCGTGCAGTAACTACTGCGCGACCACGAGCGTCGTCGTCAGCGCGTTCGCGTGTGCCGACACCGTGTGCGACGTGAACGTCGAGCCCGACTTGCTCGCGGCGACGCTGACGTCGCCGACCGGCACGTCGAACAAGAACGCGAGCCCGTCGGTATAGGTCGACGACGTCGAGAACGGCTCGTCGCTCGAGTTCATGTACGTCACCGAGCCGCTCGACGGTGACGTCGTCACGGTCGCGCCTTGGAGCGGGCCGAGTGCGCTGTCCATCGCGATCAAGATGATGAAGCCCTTGCTCGTGCTAGCGCTCTCGATGCCGAGCAGCTCGCTGTAGTCGCTGGTCGAGACCATGCTCGCGGTCGCGTCCGTCGAATCGGTCGCCATCGGCGCCGGCGGATAGACGTAGGTGTCGACGAGGCCCGACTTCGTCGCCTTGATGTAGCCGTCGATCGCCGCGCCGTTCGTGGTCAGCGTGATGCTGTAGTTGCCCGAGCCATCGGTGGTCGCGGTGCCGAGCGCCGTCGTGTCGTCGGCGCTCGCGTAGATCGCGATCGCGACGCCCGATTGCGGCGTGGTCGTCGTTTGGTCCTGTACGAGCGCCTGGCCCGAGATCTTGATCGTGGCGGGCACGCCGCCGCCGCCGCTGCTGCCGCTGCCATCACTGCCGGTGCTGCTGCCACCACCACCACCGCCGCCGCCGCCACCACCACCACCGCCACCGCTGCTGGCATCGGCGGATGTGGACGCGGGCGACGATGGCGAGCATGCAACCAGCGCGAAGGCGAGCAAGAGACGGGTCATGGCGCCGTTGTCTGCAAATCGCGGGCGCATTCGCGCACCTCGCTATGTTCGCGATGTCTCCGCCGCGAAGTGCAGCGCGCTGCGCATCGCGCGATCGGTTGGTGGGGACTTACTTCGCAGCGTGTCCACCCGCGCCAGCACCGGCCGTGCCGTGCGGCAGCCCGCCGATGAACGGATTGACCGCGCCGTTTCCGAACCCGGCCGGGAACAAGAACTGCGGGATATGCGAGAAGTCGCCGAGCAAGATCGTCGTGCCGGTGCCGCCGAGCTGACCGAGCGCTTCGTACGCTTTCATCTGCACGGTCAGCGGCGAGATCGATTGCGTCTGCGCGCGATTTTCGTCGGCGTGCGCGCGCGCCATGATCGTCATTGCTTCGGCGTCGGCTCTCGCTTTGACGACGGTCGCCGCGGCCTTTGCCTTTTCGAGCAGCGCGTCTTCTTCGGCGATCTCGCGCTCGTTCTTCTTCTCGGCGAGATCCATGCGCAGCTTGAGCTCCTGCTCCTGGGTCGTGTTCTGGATCTCCTGCTGTTTGCGCTCGGTCTCTTGCTCGAGTGCGCGCTTTTGCTTGAGCGCTTCGTTCTCCATCGCCGCCTTCTGGCGAATCGCTTCTTGCTCGCCGACGATCCGCTCGCGCGTCGCGGTCTGGATCTCGGGTGCGTACGCGATCGACTCGAGCGTGATCGACGCGATCACGACGTGCTTGCCTTTGATCCGGCGCTGCACGTCTTTTTCGATCTCGTCTTCGATCTTCTCTTTGTTCGCCGCGAGCTCGGTATACGGGTGGCGCGCGAACACGCCGCTCGCCGCGCTGCGAAACTCGGGTCCGACGACCTCGTCGTAATAGTTCGTGCCGACCTCGGTATCGAGCTCGTAGAGCTCCGCGATGATCGGCTTGTAGATCACGCTGAGCTCGAGATCGAGCGCGAGACCCTCCTGCGACGTCGTCTTGAGCTCCTGATGTGCGGTCGAGAACGTGACGTCGAAGTCGATGATGCGGCCGCAATCGCGGAACAGACACCAGCCGAGGTTGTAGCGACCCTCCGGGACGGTGTCGCGGTGTAGACCGCCGTGCGCTTCGTAGCGCAAGCCGAGATGACCGGGCTGAACCGTTTGATAGGCACAGCCGGCGACGAGCAGTGTGATGCAGAGTGCGAGCTTCATGATTTCTCCTTTGTTCACTGCGGCAAGTCTTCGAGCCAACCGCCGAGGTCTTGACCGATTCGCGTCATGCACGACCAGATCACGCGCGCGCCGCGGTCGGGCTCGACGATCGCGCCGTCGCGGCAGACCACTTGTTTTTGCGCGATGAAGGTGTCGCCGTAGCGCAGGCGCAACGTCGCGCGCACGACGAGCGAGACCGAGAGGCGCGTGTCTTTGTAGGACGCGTCGCCCGCGATGAGCTCGACGGTGAGCACGTTGTCGTGACGCGGCGGTACCGATCGCCGCACTGCTTGATCGAGCGACGTCGCGAGATCGGCGAACGCGACATCGGCGCCGCTGACCGGCAGCGGGTCTTTCACGCCGGCGACACGCGCCACGACCTGGAACGTCGGATCGGCGGCGGCCGTCGACGCACCTTGCGCGAAACCGTCGGGGATGACGGGAATGATGTCGCGGCTACAGCCGCAGACGATCGCCAGCGCGATAAGTGCCCTCACTCATCGCTAGGTAACAGGCGGCAGATTCGATCTCACATGAAGGTTTGTTTGCTAATCAAGCCTTCATGGACCGCTGCCGGCCGCGCTGCCGATCGCGGGCGGCGGCGTCCTCGTGTGCGGCATCGATTGGTAGTGACACCACTGCTCGAGAAAGATCGCGGCGGCGATCAGCACGATGCCGGCGGCCATGCCGAGCTTGCGCACGCGCGGCGAGATGTTCATCGGCGGTGCGGGTGGCGGCGGTACGTGGTCGTCGGTCATGGCAGGCCTTTCGCGGCGAGCGCAGCGACTAGCGTACCGAGCTGTGACTCGAGCTTCGCGACGCGTTCTTGTAGATCGAGCAAGTCTTCTTCGCGGCCCGACAGCGGCTCGATCGGCACCGGGTCGTCGGCGATCTCGAGCTCGAGACCGCTCGCCGCACCGACCACGAGCGACATGTCGTTACGCGATCGCTGCGCGAAGCCGCGTGCGTAGTACTTCGCCATCGCGCGCTCGATCGCGCGCGGGCTCGCGAGGTGCGCGCGCACGTTGAGCTTCGTCGTGATCTGCAGTTGATCGATCGCTTGCGTATCCGCCGGATCGGCCATCGCGACGTCGAGGAACTTGAGCTGCCTGCCGAACGGCACCAGGTCGTGCGCTTGCGCGAACGCCGCGGGCACGAGCTCGAGCACCGCGAACGGCACGTCGATCAGATCGATCTCGACGACGGGCACGCCGAGCTGCTGCGACAGCACGTGAACCAGCTCGGCTTCGCCGACGAGCTTGAGCTCGATGAGCGTCTGGCCGAGCGAGCGGCCCCAGCGCTTTTGCTCGACGAGCGCCTGGCGCAGCGCGTCTTCGCTGATCGCGCCGGCTTCGAGCAGCATCGTCCCCAGGCGCTTGCGCGGCATGACTACGGCGAGACTACCGTGGCCGAGCCCGTCTGCGCGAGCGTGCCGAGGAAGTCAGCCGACTGCGTCATCGCCGCGGGCACTTCGAACACGACGAAGTGACCGTCGGAGTTCGGCGCCATCGTGTACTGCGCGAGCACGGCGGTCGCGGTGCCGCGGTTATTCGTCACAGGTGCATTCACGACGGAGCTGCCGCGCAGCATCAAGCCGGGCACCGGCATCGTCGAGTCGGTCATCACGACGTCGCCGCCGACCGCCGTCGCGAACGCTTCGATCGACGGATCGGGCGCGTACGTATCGACGAAGCCTTCGCTCTGGAAAATATTACGCGGCGCCAGCGGCGTGCCGTCGGGCGCCGTCTGCGGATCGCGCACGAAGTAGCGCGCGAAGTTGGTGCCGTCGGCGCGATCGATCCACGTCTGCGCCAGCGCGATCGTCGGGTTGTCGACGTCCATCGGATCGTCGCGCGTCAGCGCTTCGGCGATCGTCGGAATGTCGATCGGCTCGGTCTTGAGCAGCAGCGTCAAGTACAAGACGCCGCCGGTGCCCGACAGCACCGCGCCCTTGAGCGCCGGCTCGAACGCGACGAACGCGGGTCCGGTGACGCCGCCTTGCGAGTGGCCGAAGAACATCAGCTTGGTCTGATCGACCGAGACCGTCGCGCCGGTGCCGCTGAGATCGTCGAAGTCGAGACCGAACGCGAGCCGCTCTTGCGACCACGCATCGGCGGCGCCTTGCAGCGCGTTGTCGCGCGCCGCATACGGGTTCGCATAGTTGAAGAACGCGAGATCGGGATCGAGGCCGGCCGGATCGCGCGGACCGTGCAGCACTTGGTCGGTCGAGATCACGGCGATGCCCTGCATCGCGAGCCGAATCGCGGTGCCGTCCTCGAGGAACGTCTGGTAGTCGCCACCCGTGCCGTGCTGATAGATGCAAATCGGCCAGCCGTTCGCGGGCTTCGTGCCGAGCGGCACCGACATCGCGAACCGCATGTTCTCGGTCAGCTGGACCATCGCGGCGCCGTCGCTGCCGACCGAAATCTCGCCACCGGTGGTCGTGTACGGTGGCGTGCCGCTCTGAAAGTTCGGTGCCTGATACGTGCCGACGTAGGCGGTGTACGCGGAGCCGAGCGCGAGGCTGTCGCTGCCGTACGCGACGTTTGCGGCGACCGGCGCGGGCGTGGCGTAGACGCCTTTGCGCAACGCCGGCCCGATGAAGCTCGCGTGCTGAGTTGTAAACACGGCGCCCGAGACCACGTGCGCGGTCTCGGCGGCACCGAGCGCGTCGAACATCGGCTGATAGATCGCGTGTGCGCTCGCATCGCCACCGCCGCCGCGCAACGCCGCGAAATCGGAGTCGGCGACGATCGGCGCGCCGGTTGTATCTTTGATGCGATCGGTGATCACGAGCGCGTACGTCGTGCCGTCGTCGAGCCCGAAGCCGGGATACGGCCGCACGACGAGCCGATTGCCCTTGATCGTGTTCGTCTGATCGGTGCGGAAGTCGGCGATGATCGGCGTGCGCTTGCCGACGTTCGGCGAATTCGCGTCGATGTTGATGACGTACACCGACGCGTCGTCGGCGAGCGAGCCCTGCGGATCGGGCAGCGTCGTCGCATCGATCGCGTCGGTCATGCGCGACGACATCGCCGCGTTTTGCGAGAACCCGTCGAGCGTCTGCGCGACCATCCGGTACTGCTCGACGATCAAGCTGTTGGTCGGAAAGTTCGTCAGATCCAACGTGCCGTCGCTGTTGCGATGCAGATCGTTGGGAAACGGCAGTGCGTAGTAGTCGCTGCCCGGTGCGTCGAGCTCGAACATCGCGACGGTGCCCGTCTTGCTCGAGCACGCCGCGGCGACGACCAATAGTAGTGGTCCGACCCTCATCATCGGGCGGACGCTATCACCAGAACGCGTAGATCTAGAACGTAAACGTCACGAGGCTACCGACGAGCAAGCCTGCCCCGATGCCGCCGACGCCGAGCCCGACGTTCGAGTGATTTTCCGCGTAGTAAAC
Organism: Kofleriaceae bacterium; assembly: GCA_036490255.1. Lineage (GTDB taxonomy): Bacteria > Myxococcota_A > Polyangia > Haliangiales > Haliangiaceae > JABFXX01. The sequence continues at coordinate 3,687 of DASXEF010000877.1, read as the reverse complement.
CGCGGTGCCGGCCGCCGCCGCGGCCACGCCGGCGACGAGCAAGCCGATCCCGGTCACGCTGCGAGCGTGGTGCATCGCCGCGAGCTTCGCTTCGAGCGGTTGCGTGTCGTCGCGCGCAGGTGCGGGATGCTCGTCGGGCAACGGCTCGGGAACCGCCGACAACAGATCGACCGCGGCGCGCGTCGCATTGCGCAGCGCTTCGTCGACGGTGCAGACGTCGCAGCGCTCGGCGCGTTGCGCGACGACGTTGCCGCTATCGGTGCGAGCGAGCGTGATCACCCACGCGAAGCTCGTACCCGAGCCGGTCAGCGACGCGAGCAACGCGATCGATGCGCGCGTTCGATTGCGCAGCTCTTGCAAACACGGCCCGACGTCGCACCCGTCGGTCCATCGCGTCGAGCTCGCCATGATCTCGTGGATCTGCGAGCGCCGCGCGACGAAGAAATGTTTCGGATCGACCTGCGCGTCGAGCGCTTTTTGAAACTGCGTGCCGACGTCGGGCGGCGTACCGTCGATGCGGACGTCGAGCACGGCGATGATCATCCGCGGATCGTTCGCGGCCGGCAGCGGCTGCGTGGGTGGCTCGGGTGGCGGCGCGGGCTGCGACGCAGGCACCGGCGGTGGCGCAGGCCGCTTGTTCGCCGGCCCGGCGTGCGCGGCGGTGCCGATCGCCGCGACGATAAAAACGGCGCGATTCACGCTTCGTCGACGCGGGTGATGAACTGCTTCATCAGCCCATCGATCATGAGGTTGCGATCCGAGATCTGGTGCTTCCCATCTCGCCAACCCGCCTGGATCTCGTCGTAGCGCTTTTCGCTGTCACCGATCGCCGCTTTGTACGTCGATACCTTTTTGATGATGTCCTTCTGGTTGCGGACGAAGTACGACACCATCGCAGCGCCCGACGCGACGGTGAGCACGAGGCCGAGCGGTCCGCCGATCGCGTACCGCAGGCCGATACGCAGCGCGAGCAACAGGCCCGCGCCGATCGCGACCTTCTTCGTACCGGTGCCGTCGACGACCGAATCTTTCGCAAGTGCGAGCGAGGTCTGGCCCGAGGCGATCAGCAGCGCGATGAAGTTGCCGCGCCGCGTGGTCCAGCCGCGGTCGTAATACTCGCGGATCGCCTGCTTCAAGAACGCGTCCCACGACGCGTACATCCCCTGTGCGCCCGCCACGGGTTCTTTGGACGGTTCGGCCACGACAGAAGGATACCCTAGATTTCACCGACCATTTGACAGGGGTACCCGCGTCGCACAGATTCGAGGAGATGCGAACGCGACTCGCGGCGCTGGCCATCTTGTGCTCGAGCTCGCTGGCACACGCGGATCTCGCGTCGGGGCACGACAAGCTCACGACCGGCGACTACAAAGGCGCGATCGTCGACCTCCGCGCGGTGACCGGTAAAGATCGCGCGGCCGCGCACGTGTTGCTCGCGCGCGCGTTGATCGCGACCGGCGAGTACGGCGCCGCTGAAGCGAGCATCGGCGCGCCCGCATCGGTCGACGCGCACCTCGTGCTCGATCGGATCCGCGTGCTCACCGGTCGCGGCGCCGACGCGCGCAAAGACCTCGAGCAGCTCGACAAAGATCATCCCGACGATCGCAGCGTGCGCACGCAGCTCGCGCTCGCGCGGCGCGACGCCGGCGATGTCGTCGGCGCGAAGCAGCTGTTCGATCAAACCGTCGGCGAGTACTACAACAAGAAGCTCGACATCTCGAACCCCGATCAGCTGCTCGAGCTCGCGACCGCGGCGCGCTACACGTCGCTCTACGATCTCGCGGGCGACTCGTATCGCGCGGCGCTCAAGTACAAGCCCGAGCTCACCGAAGCCGGCCTCGGCTGGGCCGACCTGTTCCTGCAGAAGTACGCCGCGCAGCTCGCCGAGCAGACGCTCGAAGAGAACGTGTTCAAGACGAACCCGAACGAGCCGGAGGGTCACGCGGCGATGGCGCAGGTCATCACCGAGACCTCGTACGACTTGCCGTCGGTGAAGCATCACTTGGAAGCGGCGCTCGCGGTCAATCCGCGCAACGCGCGCGCGCTGCGAGTTCGCGCGTCGCTCGAGATCGACTCGAACCAGTGGGACGTCGCGAACAAGACGCTCGATCAAGTGCTCGGCATCGACAAGGAAGACGTCGAAGCGATCGCGATGAAGGCGACCGTGGCGTGGCTGCGCGACGACACCAAGAGCTACGAAGCGCTGCGCCAGCAGGCGCTCGCGATCGATCCCGCGTACGCCGAGCTGTATCGCATCATCGCGCGGTCGGCCGTGCGCGAGCATCGCTACGTCGCCGCGATCGATCTCGAGAAAGAAGCGATCAAGCTCAAGCCCGATTTCTACGAGGCGATGGCCGACGCCGGCCTCGGCTACCTGCGGCTCGGGATGGAAAAAGAAGGCCTCGAGTGGCTCGACAAGGCCTACAAGGGCGACGGCTATAACGTCCGCACGTTCAACACGCTCAACCTCTACGACCGCACGATCCCGAAGGAGTACTCGTTCGAATCGACGAAGGACTTCAAGATCCGGTTTCACAACGACGAGAAGCCGGCGCTGATGCGTTACGTCGAGCCGACGATGGAGCGCGCGTTTGCCGACATGGTCAAGCGCTACGGCTTCACGCCGAAGACGCCGGTCGTCGTCGAGCTCTATGCCGACAAGACCGACTACGCGGTGCGCACGGCGGGGTTGCCCGATATGGCCGCGCTCGGCGTGTGCTTCGGCCAGGTGATCACCGCGATGTCGCCGCAGACCGGCGACATCAACTGGGGCATGGTGCTGTGGCACGAGCTCGGCCACGTGTTCGCGATCCAGCTGTCGAACTCGCGCGTGCCGCGCTGGTTCACCGAAGGGCTCAGCGAATACGAGACGCTGCGAGCGCGGCCCGATTGGCGGCGCGAGAACGATGCCGATCTCTACGGCGCGGTCGCGAACAACGTGCTGCCGTCGATCGGCGATCTCAACTCCGAGTTCATGCAGCCCGATACGAGCGCGGTCGTCGTCGCGTATTACCAATCGGCGGTGACGGTCGAGTGGTTGATCGATACGTACGGGTTTCCGAAGATCGTCGACGCGCTCAAGCTCTACGGCCAGGGCAAAGAGTCGACCGAGGTGCTCAAGACGATCACCGGCAAGTCGATCGCGCAGCTCGACACCGAGTTTCGCAAGTACCTCGACATCCGGCTCGCGCCGTACGCCGGCACGTTCAAGTTACCGACGCGCGGCTTCGACGACGTGACCAAGCTCGAGATCGCCGCCGACGCCGCGCCGAAAGATGCGCGCGCGCGTGCGAACGTCGCGCTCGGCTACCTCTACGCCGGCGATGCCGACAAAGCCGGCGAGGCCGCGAAGGCCGCGCTCGCGCTCGACGGCAAGCAGCCGATCGCGCGCTACATCATGGCCGAGATCGCGGTGCACGCGCAGAACGCCGACGTCGCGCACGAGATCTTCGACGGCCTCATCGCCGACGGCCACGACAGCTACGACATTCGCACGCGGCTCGCCCAGCTCGCGCTCGACGGCCGCGACGTCGACGAGGCCAAGAAGCAGCTCTGCGCGGCCAAGAAGCTCGATCCCGAGCGCAGCTATCCGTACCAAGCGCTCGCCGAGCTCTACGCGAAGCAAGGCGACGACGTGCGCTCGCTCGCCGAGCTCGAGCACTACGTGTTCCTCGAGCAGATGGAGTA
>DASXEF010000868.1:0-30705 GCA_036490255.1 Kofleriaceae bacterium | reverse complement strand
CCGCACTTCACCGCGACCGCGGGCCAGGTCGTCACGCTGATCGACGATTTTCACTCGGCGATGTTGAACGACGATCGTGCGATCTACGCGTACCTGCCGGCGAGCTACGGCGAGAACTCGGCTGCGACGTATCCGGTCGTCTACATGCACGACGGCCAGAACTTGTGGGCCGCACTGCCGCAGCTCGCGTTCAGCGGCACGTGGAACGTCGACACCGCGTTCGATCAGGCGAGCGAAACCGGCACGTGCGCCGGCTGGGGCGCGCAACCACTCGGCGGCTCGGCGGCGCTGTGCACCGGCGACGCGGATTGCGCGAGCGGCGAGTGCCGCACGTTCCCCGAGGCGATCGTGATCGGCGTCGCGAACACGGCCGATCGGATCTACGAGTACACGCCGACGACCGATCCGACCACGCCGGGCGGCGGTGGCGCGGATGCGTATCTCGCGATGTTGATCGACGAGCTCAAGCCCGCGATCGACGCGCAGCTCCGCACCCAACCGGGCGTCGCATCGACGCTGATGGCCGGTAGCTCGCTCGGCGGCCTCGTCACCGCCTACGCCGGCACGACGCACGCCGACGTGTTCGGCAAGCTCGCCGAGCTGTCGCCGTCGACGTGGTGGAACACCGACGTGATCGTCGGCGACGTCGCGGCGACGCCCGCATCACCGCGTCCGCAGGTCATCTATGTCGATTCGGGACAAGGCGATGTCGATGACGAGTCGGATACTGACCAGCTCGCAACTACGTATCTGCAACTAGGCTACATCGACGGTCAGAATTTCCGTCACGTCGTCCAGCCGAGCGCGCAACACGACGAGACCTATTGGGCGCAGCGCTTTCCCGGCGCGATGCAGCTCGTACTCGGCAGTCGCTAACTCGACTCTCACTGGGGCGGTCTGGGATAACGGCGGATCACCGCTAACCGATCGCGCGAAGTGGACGGTTCATCGTGCGCGGAGGTCGGTGATGGTGAAGACAGTGGCGTGGGTGATTGGGGTGATCGTGGCGGTGGGCGCGTGCGGAGACAATCGGCACGTCGGGCTCGGCGGCGAACCGATGTCGCTGTTGGTCGGCCAGACCGAGCAAGTCGCGCTCGGCGAGGACGGCGGCGCTCGTCCGCTCGACGCGCTGACGTGGACGAGCGACGACGACACGATCGCGAAGGTCCGCTGGACCAACGACGCGTTGTACGTCACCGGCACCGGCGTTGGCATCACGACGATCAGCACGAGCTATTACGGCACCGAGACCGAGATTCCGGTCAGCGTCGACTTCGACATGTCGGAGCGCTCGCCGGTCGGCGGCGTCGGCAGCGACAGCGGGAGTCCGTCGTCGCACGGCCGCCTCGAGCGCATTGCGGTCGACCCGCCGAGCGATCAAGTTCCCGACGGCATCGACGTCGCGTACACCGCGGTGGGCCAATACGAAGACGGCTACACCGGCGACATCACGCCGCTCGTGACGTGGACGTCGAGCTCGCCGACCGACGCGTCGATGGCCGGCGACGATGCCGATACGCATGCCGTCGGCAAGACGACGATCGCCGCGTGGTACGACTCGCTCGAAGGCACGACGACGCTGGTGATCACCCCAGCCGTCGTGACGAGCCTGCAGGTCAACCCGCAAGCGCCGAGCCTGCCGGTCGGCCAGACGCAACAGATGCAAGCGATCGCGGTGTACGACGACGGTTCGACCATCGACGTGACCGCACAAGCCGCGTGGCAATCGTCGGCGACCGGTGTCGCCTCGATCGACGCGAGCGGCGATCTCGACGGCCTCGCACCCGGCGCGTCGACGATCGAAGCCGACTTCGGCTCGTTCAGCGCCACGACGATCGCGACCGTCACCGGCGCGACGATCACCGGGCTCGAAGTCACGCCCGATCCGGTTCAGCTCGCGGCCGGCACGACCGTGCAGCTGCACGCGACCGAGACGTTCTCCGATAACTCCGCGCGCGATGTCACGCAGACGTGCACGTGGAGCTCCGACACGCCGACCACCGCGAGCGTGCTCGGCGGGCTCGTCGTCGGCTTGATCGCTGGCGACGCGAACGTCACCGCGACGTGCGATTCGCTCCAGGTCGTCGTTCCCGTGACGGTGACCTCGGCGGTGCTCGCGAGCATCACGGTCTCGGGCACGTCGACGCTAGTCAAAGGCGGCCAGAGCCAGCTCGTCGCGACCGGTCACTACGGCGACGGCACGACGCAAGACATCACCACGAGCGTGTTGTGGACCAGCGATTCGCCGCTCGTCGTCGACGTGTCGAACGCGCTCGGCTCGCAAGGGCTCGCGTACGGGCTTGCCGCCGGTATGGCGAACGTCACCGCGACGAAGGGCGTCCTGTCGGGCTCGCTCGCGATGATCGTCAGCGCGGCGACGCTCGTGTCGATCCGCGTCACGCCGTCGTCGCTGACGATTCCGGCCGGCTTCGACGGCCAGCTGTTCGCGATCGCGACGTACAGCGACTCGACGACCGCCGACGTCACCGCGCAGGCGTTGTGGACGACGAGCGCGCAGGCGACCGCGACGGTCTCGAACGGTCCGCTGTTGTGGGGCACCGTGCACGGCGTCGCCGCTGGCACCGCGACGATCACCGCGACGTTCGGCGGCGCGCAGTCGACGGCGGATGTCACGGTCACCGCGGCCGTGCTCCAGCAACTCCAACTCTCGCCGATTTCGCTGAACATCTCGGCCGGCCTCGCGTTGCCGGTCGTCGCGGTCGGCGTCTACAGCGACGGCTCGCAGCTCACCGTGACCGCCAACGCGACGTGGAGCTCCGATGCAGGCGCGGTCGCGACGGTGTCGAACGCGGCCGGCCTCATCGGCATGGTGAGCGCGCACGTTCAAGGCACCGCGCACATCAGCGCGACGATCGGCAGCATCACCGCATCGGTGACCGTGACCGTCGGTCCGCCGGTGTTGCAGAGCATCGGCATCGGCGGCTTGTCGGTGTCGCTCGGCATCGGTCAGATCTCGCTGCTCGTCGCGACCGGTCACTACAGCGACGCTTCGACCTCGGATCTCAGCGATCTCGTGAGCTGGCAATCGAGCGCGCCGTCGGTCGCCAGCGTGTCGGCGGCGGGCCTGCTCGTCGCGCTCGGCACCGGCTCGGCGACGATCACCGCGACGATCGGCAGCGTCATCGGCTCGGCGACGACGGGTATCAGCGCCGCCGGCTGTCACGCGGTCATCAACGAGCTGTCGACCGGCACCTTGCTGTCGAGCACGAACGAGTTCGTCGAGCTGTACAACCCGTGCACCTACGCGGTCGACCTGTCGCAAGACGCGCTCGTCTATCGCTCGGCGCTCGGCCTCGTCGACGTCCAGCTCGCGCAGCTCTCGGGCCAGCTCGCTGCCGGCGCATATCAAGTGTTCGGCGGTTCGGGCTACACCGGTTCGGTCGCGGGCACGTTCGCGACCGATCTGAGCGCGCTCGGCGGTGGCGTCGGCCTGCGCAACACCTCGACGCAGGCGCTCGTCGATTCGCTCGGTTACGGCACGTCGCTCGACGGTCTGGTCGAAGGCCTCGTCTCGGCCGCGCCGCTCGTCGGCGGCTCGATCGCCCGCATTCCGAACGGCACCGATACCGGTAACAACGCCGCGGACTTCGTGCGCGCGACGCCGACGCCCGGCAGCGCGAACTAGTACGTCTCGCGCACACATTTCGAATCGCATCGAGTGGCCGAATCATCAGGTGGGGAATGAAGGTGGGTATGGCAAGTAAATGGTTCGCGGTCGCGATGATGCTCGCCGCCGCTAGCGCCGAGGCAGGCTCGGCAAACGGCACGCTCTCGGTCACCGCGCAGGTCTCGGTCGCATGCGCGATCAACACCGCGACGCTCGCGTTCTCGTCGTACGACGCGGTGCAAGGCACGGCCGTGCAAGGCTCGACGACGCTGTCGGTCGTGTGCACCAAAGGCGCGACCGCGGTCGTGACGCTCGGCCAAGGCTCGCAGCCAGCGCTCGGCTCGACCGATACCGCACCGCAGCGCCAGATGGCCCTCTTGCTCAGCCGACTCGGCTACACGCTCTATCAAGACTCCGCACGCACCGTCGTGTGGGGCAATACCTCGGCAACCGGTCTGTCGTATATCGCGACCGGAAGCTCGCTCGATTCGCTGACGGTCTACGGCACGATCACCGCATCGCAGGACGTGCCCGCGGGCTCGTACGCGGACTCGGTCGTCGCGACGATGACGTTCTAGTCATGCGCGCGCTCGTCGTAGCTCTCGTGCTCGCGTCCGCCGGAGCGGCGCACGCGCAAGCGCAGTTCGCGGTCGATCGCACGCGCATCGATCTCACCGATGCCGGCCCGACCGGCGCGCTGACGATCACGAATCACGGCCACGCCGCGTTACGGCTCTCGCTCGCGGCGTTCTCGTGGCACGACGACATCGACGGCGCGATGCAATTGCAGCCGACGACCGACATCGTGGTGCGACCCGCGTTGATCGAGATCGCGCCGGGCACATCGCGCGTGGTGCGCATCGGCACGACCGTGCGGCCCGGATCGGCGGAAGCGTCGTTCCGCGTGTTCGCCGAAGAGCTGCCGAGCCGCGTGCCGGAAGCTTCGAACACGATCGCGGTACGCACGCGCGTCGGCATTCCGGTGTTCGTCGCGCCACGCGGCAGCGCGAGCATCGGCGCACTATCGCCGGTCGTCGCGCTCGACGGCGGGAAGGCAGTCGTCACCGTGCAAGGTGTCGGCGCGCTGCACGCGAAGCTCGCGACGATCACCGTCAAGGCGATCGCGAACGGCAAGGTTCGCTGGAGCCACGACGTCGGCGGTTGGTACGTGTTACCGGGCCAGACGCGGCGATTCCCCGTCGCGCTCGGCACCGATTCGTGTGCCGGTGCCGATCAGCTCGTCGCCGAGATCGTCGGCGAAGACAACACGCGGTGGCTCGGCCCACCACTTCGCTGTCACTAGGCTCGCATGCGGTGGGCGGTGGTGGTGGTGGCGGTGGCGGCGATGACGAGCCGCCGCGCCGACGCCGCGACGCACCGCTCGCTCGTCGCGCTGACGATCGACGGCAAGCCGCGCGGCGATTCGATCGTGCTCACCGGCGACGACGGCGACGTGCTCGTGCCGGCGGCGCAGCTCTGCGCGGCGCGGCTGTGCCGGCCGAAGCTCGCCGTGGCCGACGACGACGGCACGCTGCTGATCTCGCTGCGCGCGCTCGGCAACGCAATTCGTAACTTCCAGCTCGACGAAGCAGCCGGCACGTTGACGGTCGTGATCGATCCCGATTCGTTCGACACCACGACGATCGCGTTGCGGCCCGGCGCGCCGGCGCAGATCGAATATCTCGACTCGACGAGCTTGTTCGTCAACTACGCGCTGCACGGCGACACCGGCGCCGGCGTCGGTGCGAACGCGTCGGGCTTCGCCGAGGCCGGACTGTCGAGCGGCGGCGCGCTGATCTACACGGCCGTCGCGATGATCGATCCCGAGACGCCGGTGCGCGGCCTGTCGAACGTGACCTACGACGCGCGCGACGAGATGATCAGCATGATCGCCGGCGACAGCGTCGTCAGCGGCGGCGTGCTCGGCGGCGGCGGGGTGCTCGGCGGTATTCACGTGCGCCGCGACTTCTCGCTCGATCCATATTTTCTCGCGCAGCCGACGCTGACGCAGACCGGCACCGTGACGTCGCCGTCGACCGTCGACATCTATCGCGACGGCGTGCTGATCCAGCACGCGGTGCTCGAGCCCGGTCCGTTCAAGATCCAAGACGTCACCGGCTCGCTCGGCGCCGATACGCAAGTCGTGATCAAAGACGCGTTCGGCCTGACGCAACAGGTGATGACGACCGCGTTCGTCGCGCCGCCGACGGCGCTCGCGCCCGGCGTGCACGAGTTCGACTACAGCGTCGGTGCGGTGCGCGAGAACGCCGGCACGTCGAGCTTCGACTACGACACGCCGGCGCTGTTCGCGATCCATCGCATGGGCATCACGAACATGCTGACGGTGCAGGGCCGCATCGAAGCGACGCCCGAGCTCGCGAGCGGCGGCGGCGGCGTGATCGCGACGCACGGCCGCACCTCGGTCGAAGTCGACGGCGCTGCAAGCGAATCGACGGCCGGTATCGGCGCAGCATCGGCCGTCACGCTCGCGTGGCACAAACGCGCAGTCACGATCAGCGCGCTGGTTCGCGGTGCATCGCGGCGTTACGCGACCACGCAGCTCGCGCCGTTCGAGGATCGCGCGCGTGCGGAAACGTCGCTCGATGTCGGCTGGGCCTACGACGCGCGGTGGTCGTTCTCGGCGCAGCTCGGCGCGTCGCGCATGCTCGAGACCGGCGACAAGCTGCGCACCGGCTTCACCGCGAGCTCGCGCTTGCGCGGCGGCGTACAGCTGCTCGGCTCCGCTGCGATCGGCGCGCAAACCGGCACGCCGCTCGACGTCGAGCTCACGGCGACGTTGAGCTGGCAGATCGGCGCGCGCACGGTCGCGAGCGCGACCGCCGGCCACGATGCGACCGGCATGTTCGCGGGCGGCTCGATCACGCGCCCGCTACCCGCCGGCGACGGTTACGGCTATCTCGTGCAAGGCGACGTCGGCACGCCGTCGAGCGGCTTCGGGCGGCTCGACGCACAGAGCTCGTTCGGCCGCGCGAGCGTGACGATGCAATATCAAAACGGCGTGCCCGACGCGGCGCTCGACGTCTCGGGAGGCGTCGTCGTGCTCGGCGGTCGCATCAAGCCGACACGCGCGATCGAAGGCGGCTTCGCGCTGCTGCGCGTGCCCGGCGCCGCCGGCGTCGAAGGTTTTCTCGAGAACCAGCCGATGGGCAAGACCGACGCCGAAGGCGATCTCGTGATCACGCAGCTGCAACCGTTTTACGGCAATCACCTGCGCGTCGATCTGTCGAACGTGCCGCTCGAGCTCGCGGTGTCGGGGCTCGAGCGCATCGTCGCGACCCCGCGGCGCGGCGGCGTGATCGTCGAGCTCGCCGATGCGCCGGCGCCGCTCGTGCGCGGCGTGATCGCGGCGACGCTCGGCGGCCAGCCGTTCGACGCGAGCTTCGGCGAGCTCGTGATCGAGCGCAAAGGCGCCTTCGATCGGCTGCCGCTCGGCGCCGGCGGCGTGTTCGAGATCGATGCACTGCCGGCCGGCACGCATCGCGCGACCATCGAAGTCGACGGCCACGTGTGCGCGATCAGCTTCAACGTTAAGGAAGGGTTACTCGACACCGTGGAAATCGGCGCGATTCGCTGTGTGTTGCACTGACGCCACTGCGCCAACCGCATGGCCGTTTGCAGCTTCCGCAGGCCGACATCTACAAGCGCTCGAAATCGCGTCGCGCGAGGGCTGGCGCGGCGGTTGCTCTATCCAGAGTCATGAAGACCAACAACCTCGTTAAGTGGCTCGCGTCTCTGGCTCTCGTCGCGACGGCTGCCGGTGTGCTGTCGGGTTGCTACGTCGACACGGGACGCCGGCACTACTACCACCGCCCCGTCGTCATCGTTCGCTAGCAAGGCCCGCCGAACTGCCACATCAAGAACCCTTCGGGGTTGTTGTAGCCGCACACGGCGCCGTTCGATTGGTTGAACGTGAAGTACATGCCCTGAAACCACTGATAGACGTGGTTGCCGCTCGTGAATGCTTCGTCGACGGGCATGCCGGCGGTCTCTGACTCGTCCCAGTCTTGGTTGATCAAACCGTAGACCTGGCAGACGTTGTCGGAGTGTGCGTTGCACGTTTCACCGCCATCGCCCGGATTCCACACGAGCGACTGGTGCGACTCGCTGCCGTAACCGAACGTGTTCATGCGGCCGCAGTATCCCCATTGGTCGCAGATCGTGAATTCGTCGGACGTCGGGTGACCCGTGACAGCCGGCCCGCCGTAGCGTGTGATCCATGCGTTGCCGATCACGCCGGAAACGGCAAAGGCTTGAGTCTGGCCTTGGACCCAGTCGACGTAACCGCCTTGGAACTGCTCGATGCGCCCACCGGCGCCGTCGTCATATTCGTCGTCGACGCAGTTGCCGAGCGTGCTCTTGAGCTCGGTCCATTTCGCGCCGATTAAGCCATACGGCGCGCATGCACTGGCGTCTGCGGGAACGAAGGTGAGAGCTGCGCCGACGAGCGATGCAGCTGCGATCGAAAGCTTGAGGTTGATCATCGCAGCTGTAGAGCCAACGCCGACATGATGTGACCGAAAAATCAGCGCGCCGTGAGAACGATCGCTCGTCGCGCTTCGATCGGTTAACCTTATTAATGATGGTGAGTCCCGAGCAGCTGACGAAGTTAGCCAACGCGCTCGGAGGCCTGCCGGTGCTCGGCTGCAAGCCCGACAGTCCCGCCGCGCGTGCGGGAATCCGCTACGGCGACGTCGTGCTCGCCGTCAACGGCATGCCGACGCCCGACTGGTCGGCCTATGCCGAAGCGCGGCGGCAACGCGCCGGCTCGATGCAGGTCGAGATCTTCCGCGGCGGCGAAGAGCTCGCGATCGAGCTCGTGTTCGACGCGGCGCCGAGCGACCTGTCGAGCTGGCTCGACTACCTCACGAGCGATAGCGCTTGAGCCGCACGTAAAGCGAGCTGCGCGAGATGCCGAGCCGCGTCGCGGCAGCCTCGACCGATCCGCTCTCGCGGCGGAGCACGCGCTCGATGTGTCGGCGCTCGAGCTCGTCGAGCGTGAGATCGCTATCGTCGGCGACGTCGGCGCTGCGATCGAAGCGCAGGTCGCTGGCGTCGAGCACGCTCGCGCCGTTCGCGTGCAAGAGTGCGCGTTCGATCACGTTGCGGAGCTCGCGAATGTTGCCGGGCCAGGCGTAGCTGCCGAGCGCGACGAGCGCGGCATGCGTGAAATCGACGTGACCGGCGCCGAGGTTCGCGGCGACCTGACGCGCGAGCAGCGGCACGTCTTCGACGCGTGCGCGCAACGCCGGGATCGTCAGCGCGACGGTGTTGATCCGATAATAGAGGTCCGAGCGAAACCCGCCGTCGCGCGACAGCTTGCCGAGATCGCGATTGGTCGCCGCGATCAGCCGCACGTCGACGACGTGATCGCGGACGTCGCCGAGCCGGCGGAACCGTTTTTCTTCGAGCACTTTGAGCAGGCGAGGCTGCAGCGCCGGATCGATCTCGCCGATCTCGTCGAGAAACGCGGTGCCGCGATGCGCGACGTCGAGCAAGCCGAGCTTCGCGCTCGCCGCGCCGGTGAACGCGCCGCGCTCGTGGCCGAACAGCTCGCTCTCCATGAACTCGCGCGACAGTCCCGCGCAGTTGATGTCGACGAACGCTTCTTCGGCGCGCGGGCCGTGGGCGTGTAACCACGCCGCGAGCACGCCCTTGCCGGTGCCGGTCTCGCCTTGGATCAACACCGGCGCGTGCGAATCGAGGATGCGATGCGCGTCGTCGGAGAACGCTTGGATCGCGGAGCTCGTGCCGACGAACGGATCGAGCTGATGGCGGCCCTGATGCGCGCGCACGGCGATCGTCTTGCGGCGGTTGCGATAGCTCTCGAGCACGCGGCGGACGATCACGAGCAACGCCGGCAGCTTCACCGGCTTCTCGAGGAAATGCTCGGCGCCTTGTTTGACCGCTTGCACCGCGAGATCGATCGACGCCTGACCGGTGAGCATCACGATCGGTACGCGTTCGTCGATCTGCTTGAGCAGCGGCATGAGCTCGAGGCCGTTGCAGTCGGGAAGACCGTAATCGAGCAACGCGAGATCCGGCGGCGAGGATCGAAACGCTTGCTCGGCGGCTTTGGACGAGTCGGCTTCGTTGACGTCGAAGCCGTTCGCTTCGAAATAGCGCCGCAGCCCCGCACGCACTCTCGACTCGTCGTCGATCACCAAGATCCGACCCATTCCCTATCGTCACGTTGACGAGTCAGAGCGCTTACGTCAAGGCATGCGTGAGACCACTCTGTCGCGAAAATCACGACGTATCTCCGTGCGTTATCGCTCGTCCAAAATCCAGACGCGCAAATCCCGAATCCGGGACTCACGTTGTTCTAACCGACCATTACCTCGCTCGTAACCGAGTGGCCTCTCACTTGCTGAATGCGATGCACGGTGGACGCGCTGATCGATTTTGGCGGTGAAAGCTTCGTGCGTCTGCACGATGTTGGCGTCGCGATGGCCGTGCTCGCGTCGAGCGGACAGCTCGTCAGCGTGACGCCGGCGGCGGCGCGGTTACTCCGCCGTTTCGAGTTGCCCGTGGAATCACCGGCGACGTTGCCCGCGAATCTCGCGCGCGAGCTCGCGAGCGCCCCGCTCGGCGAAGCGATCATCTGGCGTCACCCGAGTGCCGACCACGGCGCCGTGCTCGGTTGCACGCGCTACAGCCTCGGGAGCGAGCACTTGCTCTTGCTGATGCGCGAGATCACCGAGCAGCAACGCGCGTTGTCGCAACAGTTGCACCGCCAGCGGCTCGAAGCGACAGGCCGGTTGATCTCGCACATCGCGCATGACCTGCGCGCGCCGCTGTCGTCGATCATCTACAACGTCGATCTGCTCGCGAAGCGATCGGGCTTCGAAGAGCTGCAGAACATCCAGATCGCCGCCGACGCGCTCCGCGACACGATCGCGGGCTTACTCGACTTCGTGCGGCTGGGCCCACCTGCGGTCTCGATCCAGACGATCGGCCGCTTGTTCGAGCGGATCTCGAGCCTGCTGCGCCCCGCGTTTCGTCACGGCAAGCACGAGCTGTCGATCGCGCTGCATGACGATGGGGCATGCGTGCGCGGTAACTCGATCGCGATCGAACAGATTTTCCTGAACCTGATCATCAATGCGACCGAGTCGCGATCCGAGAGCGTTCGCGTCCGGATCGCGAGCGAGCAAGTCGGCCGCATGGTCATCGTCCGTGTTTCGGACGACGGACCGGGCATTCCGCTCGATCGGCGCGACGCCGTATTCGACGAGTTCGTGACGTCGAAGCCGCACGGCACCGGCTTGGGGCTCACGGTCGCCCGTGAAGCGGCGGTCGCGCTCGGCGGCAGCTTGATGCTCGAGCCGACGGCCATCGGCTGCTGCTTCGCCGTCGCGTTGCCACTCGTCGGAGGCGAGCTCGCATGACGACGTCGGTCCTGATCGTCGACGACGACGAGACGTTTCGCCGCACGATCGCGCGCGATCTCGCGAATCAAGGCTTCGACGTCGCACAAGCGGCGAGCGTCGAAGAAGCGCTCGGCGTGCTCACCGCGCGACCGATCGACGTGCTGCTCACCGATCTGCGCATGCCGGGCGCCGACGGCATCGACTTGCTCGGCAGCGTGCGCGCGGTATCGGCACGCACGCGCGCGATCTTGATGAGCGGGTTCGCGAGCGCGCGCGATTACCAGCGCGCGATCGAATGCGGCGCGGTTCGCGTGCTGTGCAAGCCGTTCACGTCGGGCGAGCTGATGCAGGCGATCCGCCAGGCGATCGATTGCGAGACCGGGTTTCGCGGCAACATCCACGGGCTCTCGCTGATCGATCTGCTGCAGATGTTCCACTACGCGCGGCGCTCGGTCGCGATCGTGGTCGACAGCTGGGCACCGGGCCATCTCTTTCTCGAAGAAGGCCGGCTCGTCCACGCGGTGTATCGCGAGCTCACCGGCGAGCCCGCACTGCGCGCGATCTTGGCGATGCCCGCCGGATCGCTGCACACGATGGTGTTGCCGGAGGGCACGCCGCAGAGCATCACGCGCGAGTTCTCGACGCTGCTGCTCGATGCGCTGCGCGAGATCGACGAAGGCGCGAGCTCGAACGCGGAGTGGTCGCTCGACGATTTCCAGGAAGCCGCGCCGGCGGCGGCTCGTACGCTCGCGCCGCTCGAGCACTTGCGCGAGCTCGACGGCTGCACCGCCGCGTGTCTCGTCGATACCGAGAGCGGCGTCGTGCTCGGTGCCGAAGGCAACTCCGAGATCGATCTGCAGGCCGCGGCCGCCGGCTATGCCGAGATCTATCGCACGCAAGTCGCGACGCTCGCCGCGCTCGAGCTCGACGACCACCTCGAAGACGTGCAGGTCACGCTCGCGAGCCAGTACCACATCCTGCGATCGATCGCGGTGCGGCCGTCGCTGTGCATCTACGTCATCATCGATCGCGGCGCCGGTAACCTCGGCATGGCGCGCTTCGCGCTTGCAGCGGCGGAGGCCGCGTTCGATGCCTGAGCGCGTCGCCTTGCTCGCGGTCGCGCACGCGCTGCTCGGCGCGGTCGACGAGCTGCCGCTCGATGCGCGCGGCGCGTTCGTCGTGACGAGCGGCGACGACGAGCGCGGCGCGGTGTTCGTCGAGCACAACCGCGTGTGCTGGGCGACCGCGCATGGGCTCGAGCGCCGCTTGCGTGAATTACTCGGCACCGGCGCGGCCCCGGCGGCGTTGCGCCAGCACTCGATCGAATCGCTCACCGCGCTGTGTGGACCCGATTCGACCGAGATCGCGTGGGTGCCACGCCAGACGCCGCTCGCGGCGCCGACATCGTTCGCGCCGACCGATCTGCTCGCCGCCGTCGGTGCGCGGCTGTACTCGGCCGAATACGAGAGCGCGACGGCAAGCCATCTCAGCGGCACGAGTGGCGCGAGCTTCGCGATCGACGACGACGGCGATTCGATCGTCGTGCGCGAGATCGCGGGCGAGCGACTCGGCGTCGCGACGCTGCTCGAGCTCGGCGCGTGGGCCGCAGCGGCACTCGACGCGACGCCGGGCTTCACCGCGCCGATGATCGAGCGCGCGCTCGCCGATGCTCGCGGCAGCGTCGTGCTCGGCTGGCGCACCGCGCGTCGCGTGATCCACGCGGCGGTGTTCGAGGATCGCGAGGTCCTTGCAGGAACGATGGACGCGATGAAGCACCGGCGCGTGCCGGTCGTCGTGTCGGTGCGAAATCCGTGGAAGCTGAAAACCTAAAACGAGGAGAGATCCGTGGCTACAACGAAAGAAACGCTCCCGAAGTTGATGGAAATCGACGGCTGTGTCGGCTGCTGCATCGTCGACAGCAATAGCGGCATGATGCTCGGCGCCTCCGGCGGCGGCAACATCAGCCTCGAAGTCGCGGCGGCCGGCAATACCGAGGTCGTGCGGAGCAAGCGCAAGACGATGAAGGCGCTGAACCTCACCGATCACATCGAGGACATGCTGATCACGCTCGGCAAGCAGTACCACCTGATCCGTCCGCTGCAGACGAACGACGCGTTGTTCATCTACCTCGTGCTCGACAAGCAGCGCTCGAACCTGGCGATGGCTCGCCATCAGCTGTCTCAGATCGAAAAAGACCTCGTCATCTAATAAGGAGCTCTCATGCCATCCGAAAAACAGATCGTTGATGAATTCGAGAAGATCGCGGCCGACATGCCGGGCTTCATGGCGGCATCGCTCGTCGACACCGAGTCGGGCATGACGCTCGGCCTCAAGTCGCTACGGCCGGATTTCGATCTCGCCGCGGCGAGTGCCTACAACAGCGAGATGGTGAAGCAGAAGCTCAAGATCATGAAGGCGCTGAACCTGCGCACGCAGCTCGAGGACATGCTGCTCACGCTCGGTGATCAGATCCACGTGATCAAGCTGATCTCGCCGACGACGTTCATCTACCTCGCGGTCGATCGCTCGATGTCGAACCTGGCGATCGTGCGCAACGTGCTCAACAAACACGCCGCGGCTTTCGCCTAGCGCCATGGCGGTTCTCGACACCGCGGCCAACGAGATCGTGATTCGCGTCGTCTACGACGGCGCGCCCGAATCGGGTAAGACGACCAGCTTGCGCGCGCTGGCAGGGAGCTTCGCGCAAACGGCCGTCACGCCCGAAGAGGACGCGACGGGGCGGACGCTGTGGTTCGATTGGATGGAGTACGTCGGCGGCCGGTTCGAGGGCTCGCGGATTCGCTGTCAGATCATCAGCGTGCCCGGGCAACACGAGCTCGGCGCGCGCCGCCGCAAGTTGCTCGCCGGCGCCGATGTCGTGGTCTCCGTCGTCGACACGTCGGCGCGCGCGTTCTCGCGCTCGATCGATGCGCTGCGCGAGCTTCGCGCGGCGATCGCCGGCGGCAATATCGGCGTCGTGTTGCAAGCGAACAAGCGCGACGTCGCCGATGCGATCGCGCTCGACGAAGTTCGTGCCGCACTCGGCGGCCCGACGGTCGGCTTGGTCGAATCGGTCGCGGCCGATGGCACCGGCATTCGCGAATCGTTCGTCTATGCGGTGCGGCTCGCGCTCGATCGCGTGCGCGACCTGATGGGACGCAACGAGCTCGCGACCGGCAAGCCCGAGCTCGGCTCCGCGGCGGAGCTGCTCGCGGTGCTGCGCGGCGGCGAGATCACGACGACCGTGCCGCCGATCGTCGCGACCGATACGGCGAGCGTCGCCGCGGGCGCGCTCGATGCGGTGCTCGACGCCGAAGCCGAAGCGGCGGCGCGTGTCGTCGTGCCGGTCGCCGGTCACGTGCCGAGGCCACCCGATGCGTCAGTGCCGAGCGGTGCGATCTGGCCGCCGGTCGAAGGCCGCGCGATCCTCGCCGAGGTTGCGCAGCTGCAGCTCGCGCCGCATCAGTTCGGCAACGGCGATTGGGTGATGGGGCTCGGCTCGGGTTGGCGCATCGTGTCGCGGCGCGATTCCGTCTACGGCACGCTCGATGACGGGCGGGCCGCGCTCGTGCAATGGGCGCGCTTGCATGCGGCGAGCGCAGGCGTGTTGTCGCCGCGGCGCTGCATCGTGCTGTCGGATGCCGGCGACGGCAGCTGGCGGCTGTGGCAGCTCGTGCGCGTCGAAGAGACGTTGCGCGAGACAATGCTGCGCGCGCTCGACGACACCACGCCCGAGCTAACCGTGCTCAACATCTGTCAAAACGGCAAGCAGCTCCTCGAGGCGGCGGCGCGCGTCCAAAGCGCGCCGTGCGATCTCGACTGCACGCTCGACACGATCGGCGTTGCCGACGGCAGGCCGGTCTACATCGGGTTGATGCCGAGTGCGCCCCGCGCCGGCGATCGCCCGATCGTCGTGGGGACCTCGCTGTTGCGCTCCCAGCTCGGCCCGGTGATCGCGGTCGCGCGCATCGGCGAGCGAGGCCAAGCACTGCAAGGCGTCATCGACCGGGTCCCACGCCCCGTGGTCGACCGCGACGGCATCATGTCGACGCTGGTCGCACTCTTCGCCTGACTTCACGAACGCGTGATCCGGCCGACTCATGAGGCAATCGGACTCGCGCTGTAGAATTTTCTCTCTTCAGTGAAACTCGCTATTTAGGCGAGCGCGACATTTCCGATTCCCGCCTTCATCTCTAGTATCGGAAATCGCAGTGGAGCCCGACGTCGAGCGCAAACGCCTCGTCGATCGCGTGCGGATGCTCGTCGAAATTTCGTTCGAGCTCGCCGCCGCGACCGACGACTACCAGCGCGTGCTCAATCTCGCCACGCAGCGCATGACCGAGCTCGTAGGGGATTGTTGTGCGATTCGCACCGTCACTGAAGGTGGTGAGTGGCTCGATACCTCCGGCGCAACGTTTCACCGCGATCCGGAGTTACGCGAGGCATGTCGCATCGTGTTGCTGTCGGACCGACAGCGAGTCGGTGAGGGAATTTCTGGCCGCGTCGCGGCAACGAAGCTCCCGCACGTCATGCCGCGTATCTCGCCGGCCGAATTCGTCGCCGCGAGCGACGCCCAGTACCGGCCGCTGCTCGAACGGCTCGCCGTCGTCAGCGCGATCACGCTGCCGCTGATCTGTCGCGGCGAGCTCGTCGGCATCGCCAACTTGATGCGCAGCGCTCCGGGCGAGCCGTACAACGACGACGATGTCGAGCTCGCGGCGAGCGTCGCCGAGCATGCGGCGCTCGCGATCGGCAACGCACGACTCGTCGCATCCGAACGCCGTGCACGCGAGCTCGCCGAGCGCGAAGTGGCATCGCGCCGCGCCGCCGAAGCGCGGTTCGCACGGCTCAATGACTCGGGCGTCATCGGCACGCTCGTCTGCGACACCGATGGCCGCGTCTACGAGATCAACGACGCGCTGCTCGACATGCTCGGCTACACCCGCGACGAGGCGCTGGCGCTGAACTGGCTCGAGCTGACGCCACCCGAATGGCGCGACGTCGATCAGCGTGCGGTCGGCGAGCTCGCGCGCTCGGGCGTCGGCGGCCTGCGCGAGAAGCAATATCTGAACAAAGCCGGCGGCCGCGTCACCGTGCTCGTCGGCTCGGCGGTGCTCGATGGCTTCACGAATCGCGCGGTGTCGTTCGTGCTGGACCTCACCGGCAAGCGCGCGGCCGAGGTCGCCGCCGAGCAGCTGCGCGAGGAGCGCAAGTTCCGCGCGCTGCTCGAATCGGCGCCGGATGCGATGGTGATCACCGACGAGACCGGCGCGATCGCGATCGTCAACAGCCGCACCGAGGCGCTGTTCGGCTACACGCGCGAAGAGCTGGTCGGCGCGCCGCTCGAGCGGATCATCGCGTCGCCCGAGCTCGGCCGTCGCAAAGACCGCAGCGAGCTCGCGCTCGAGCTGACCGAGAGCCCGATCGAGCACGACGGCAAGCGGTGGGTGTCTCGCGCGATCCGCGACGTCACCGAGCGCAAACGCGCCGAGGAGCAGCGCGCGCGCCTCGCGGCGATCGTCGACGCGACCGACGACGCGATCATCGGCAAGCGGCTCGACGGCATCGTCACGAGCTGGAACGCCGGCGCCGAGCGGCTGTTCGGCTATCGCGCCGACGAGATCGTCGGTCAGTCGATCATGAAGCTCAGCCTCGACGACCGCGAGGCCGAAGAGCGCGCGATCCTCGCGAGCGTGAGCGCCGGCGAGGTCCTTCGCTTCGAAGCGCTGCGCCGCCACAAGGACGGCCGCGAGCTCGCGGTCGCGGTGACGACGTCGCCGGTCCGCGACGCTACCGGCCGCGTGATCGGTGCGGCCAAGGTCGCGCGCGACATCACGCAAAAGCGCCGCGACGATCAGGCGCTCGCACGTGCGAAAGAGATCGCCGAAGCCTCGGCGCGCGAGCTCGAGGCGTTCAGTTACTCGGTCGCGCACGATCTGCGTGCGCCGCTGCGCGGGATGAACGGCTTCGCGCGGATGCTGCTCGACGACTACAGCGAAAAGCTTGGCGAAGAAGCGCGCGATTGGCTCGGCGAGATCGCGAACAACGCGCGCAAGATGGGCTCGCTGATCGACGCGCTGCTGTCGCTGTCGCGCGTCACGCGCAGCGAGCTGCGGCGCGAGTCGATCGACCTGTCGCATCTGGTGCGTGCGGCCGCGGTGCAGATCGCCGGGAGCTCCGAGCGCGTTGCCGAATGGGAGATCCAAGACGGGCTTCGCGCCGACGTCGATCCGAGCTTGGCGCGCGCACTCGTCGACAACTTGATCGGCAACGCGTGGAAGTTCACCGCGAAAGTGGCGATCGCGCGAATCGCGTTCGGCGAGATCCAGCGCGACGGTATGCGCGAGTTCTTCGTGCGCGACAACGGCGCCGGCTTCGACATGGCGTACGCGAACAAGCTGTTCGCGCCGTTCCAGCGCCTGCACACGACGCGCGAGTTCGAAGGCACCGGCATCGGCCTCGCGACCGTCCAACGGATCGTGCGCCGCCACGGCGGCCGCATCACGGCCGAGGGTGCCGTCGGTGCGGGTGCGACGTTCAGCTTCTCGTTACCAGCGGAGCACGTATGAGCAAAGTCATCTTGCTGGTCGAAGACAACCCGAGCGACGAGAAGCTCACCGTGCGCGCGCTGAAGACTTGCGGCGTCGCCAACGAGGTTCACGTCGAGCGCGACGGCGCCGCGGCGCTCGACTACCTCGCGACCCACGACCTGCCGGCGATCGTGTTGCTCGATCTCAAGCTGCCGAAGCTCGACGGGCTCGACGTGCTCGGCCGCATTCGCGACGACGCGCGCACCCGGCTCGTGCCGGTCGTCGTGCTGACCTCGTCGAAGGAGGAGCAAGACGTCGTCGCGAGCTTCTCGCTCGGCGCGAACGCGTACGTGCGCAAGCCCGTCGATTTTACCGAGTTCGCCGAAGCCGCGCGGACGCTCGGCTTGTTCTGGCTCCTGCTCAACGAGCCCGTGCCACGGCCATGATCCGGATCATCCTCGTCGAAGACTCGCCCAGCGACGCCAAGCTCGTGCGCCACACGCTCGAGCGGGCAGGGCTCGCGGTCGAGATCGAGCGCGTCGAAGATGAGCCCGGTCTCGCCGACGCGCTCGCGGGCGAGCCGTGCGACGTCGTGATCTGCGACTGGTCGATGCCGAAGTTCACGGCGCCGGCGGCACTCGCCGCGGTCAAAGCGCGCGGGCTCGACGTACCGTTCATCATCGTGTCGGGCACGGTCGGCGAAGAGACCGCGGTCGAGGCGATGCGTGCCGGCGCGCACGACTACGTGCTCAAGGATCGGCTCGCGCGACTGCCGGCGGTGATCGAGCGCGAGCTGCGCGAGCGCGAAGCGCGACGCAAGAGCGAGAGCGCGCGGCGAGCCAGCGAAGCGCTCTTCGCGCGGCTCTCCGAATCCGGCATCATCGGAATCGTCGTCGGCGACAACTACGGCGCGCTCTACGAGGCGAACGACGCGTTCTTGAAGCTCGTCGGCTACACGCGCGCCGAGCTCGAGGCCGGCCGCATACACTGGCGCGAGCTCACGTCGCCAGACACGCAGCGTGTCACCGATCGCGGCATCGACTCGGTGCGTACGATCGGCCACGCGGCACCGTTCGAGAAAGAGTACGTGCGCAAAGACGGCACGCGGTTGCCCGCGCTGGTCGGCCTCGCGTCGCTCGGCGGCGAGCGCGTGCTGGGCTTCATGGTCGACCTGACCGCACAAAAGCGCGCCGAAGCCGCGCTCGTCGAGAGTCAGGAGCAGCTGCGCCAGGCTCAAAAGATGGAGGCGATCGGCCGGCTCGCCGGCGGCGTCGCGCACGACTTCAACAACATGCTGTCGGTGATCTTGAGCTACGGCTTGATGATGACCGACACGCTGGCCGACACCGATCCGATGCGCGACGACGCGCAAGAGATCGTCAAGGCCGCCGAGCGCGCGAGCGCGCTCACGCGCCAGCTGTTGATGTTCAGCCGGCAGGAGATCGTCAAGCCGCGCGTGCTCGATCTGCGCGAGCGCGTCGCGAACATGCACAACATGCTCGAGCGCCTGCTCGGCGAAGATGTCGTGCTGGTCACGCGCTGTGCCGATTCGCTCGGCCACGTGCGCGCCGATCCGAGCCACATCGAGCAGGTCGTGATGAACCTCGTGGTCAACGCGCGCGACGCGATGCCGACTGGCGGCAAGCTGACGATCGAGCTCCGCGACGACGGCGATCGCGTGATCCTCGCGGTCACCGACACCGGCCTCGGCATGGATCGCGAGACGCAAGCACGGATCTTCGAGCCGTTCTACACGACGAAGGGCCCCGGTCGCGGCACCGGCCTCGGTCTATCGACGGTGTTCGGCATCGTCGAGCAATGCGGCGGCAGCATTCGCGTCAAGAGCGAGCTCGGCGCCGGCACGACGTTCGAGGTCTCCCTGCCGCGCATCGACGCGGCCGTCGATCGCGATCCGACCGCGACCGCCGAGCCGAGCACGCTGTCGGGCAGTGAGACGATCATGATCGTCGAGGACGAAGCGCAGGTCCGCAACGTCGCGCGGACGATCCTGCGCGACTTCGGCTATCGCGTCGTCGAGGTCAACGATGCCGCCGAAGCGCTGCGCTATCGCGGCGCGGTCGATCTCGTGATCACCGATCTCGTGATGCCGCAGATGAGCGGCACCGAGCTCGCGATCCAGCTCGGCCGCGAACGGCCGGAGCTGAAGATCTTGTGCATGTCGGGCTACACCGACGACGCGCTCGTGCGCCACGGCCTCGCCGAATCCGGCGTCGCCTTTTTGCAGAAGCCGATCACGCCCGCGGCGCTGATTCGCCAGGTCCGCGCCGTGCTCGATCAATAGCGACCCCGGGTGACGTCTCGAGTGGCCACCGTCGGAGACAACCGAACCTAGGCGCGCCAGTCTCCACGTCTGCGCGAACTCCGCGTACGTGCAGCGGATCCGCCGTGGCACATCGGCTGCACATGTCGCGCAGCATGATGATTCGAGTCGCCCTCGTGGTGGCCGTGCTCGCGACACCCGCCTTTGCCGACGACAACGAGCCCAAGAGCCTGAGCGACGCGCAGGTCGCCGCCGTGGTCAAGGCGCACTTCGGCGAGGTCGACGCGTGCTGGAAGAGGCTGCCGGTGAAGGACCGCGACGCCGATTCGAGCGTCGTGCTCGGGCTCTCGATCGCGCCGGCGGGCAACGTGATCGACACGACGATCATCAGCGACGCGCCGGCCGAAACCCGCAGCTGCATCGCCGGCGTCACGCGCGACTGGCAGTTTCCGACCGTCGATCTCGCGAGCGACATCGAGTACTCGCTGACGCTCCGCGCGCGCTAGCATGCGCGCACGATGATCATTCGCGGAACGACGCGCGTCGCGTGCCCGGCGTGTGGCACCGAGCGCGATTGCCAGCTCGTGCAGACGATCGATCCGCGCGAGAACCCGGCCGACAAGCAACGCCTGCTCGACGGCGAGCTCAATGTCCTCGCGTGCGAGCACTGCGGCAAGCACACGCAGCTCGCCGCGCAGCTGCTCTATCAAGATCGCGACGCCGGCTACTACGCGCAGGTCTGCCCGGGTGGCGAGCAAGCGCTCGAAGCCGGTGCGATCGCGTTCGCGGCCTCGGGCGTGAGCGGCACGTTGCGCGTGGTGCCGACGCAAAATGCGCTCGTCGAGAAGATCAAGCTGCTCGATGCCGGGCTCGCCGATTGGGCGGTCGAGCTCGTCAAGGTCTTGCTGCTCGCGTCGATCGGCGAGCTCGATCGCGTGCTGCTGTTCGACGCGATCGACGGCGACGTGCTGAGCTGGCTGATGTTCGACGAGGACGGCCAGCTCGAGCGCGTATCGAGCCCGAAGACCGGCTACGACCCGATCGCGATGCGCACGCCGCCGACCGAGCTGCGGATCGATCGCGCGTGGGCCGTCGCCGCCGCACAGCAGATGATCGAAGCGGCGAACTGAATTAGATCGATGCCGACGTTCAGCGTGAAGCAATGGGTGCGCGTCAAGGTCGAGAGCCCCGACGGCGACTACTGGATGGACGGTCGCGTCGAGGCAAAAAACGATCAGCACTACACCGTGAGCTTCGACGGCTATTCGTTCGCACACAACGAGGTCGTGGGCCCGGAGCGCCTGATGCGCATCCCGCCGGTGCCGGATCCGCCACCCAAGCGCGGGCCGTACCTGATCGGCGAAGAAGTCGTGATCGCCTCGATGAACACGCGCGTGCTCGGCCGCATCGTCTCGATCGAGAAGCATGGCTATGGCGTCTGGTACGACGGCTGGGCGTCGAGCTGGGATGAGGTCGTGACCGCGGATCGCCTCGTGCGCGTTGCGAAAGCGAAGGCGACGAAGCTGCGGATCAAGAAACCCGCCACGGCAGGCCGCAAGCGCGCACCGCGCAAGATCCCGCGTGTGCCGCGCTAGGGTCGTCCGAGACCCGCGGCGGGCTCGAATCGGGTCGTCCGAGACCCGCAGCGCTTCGAGCAGTCGCGGAGTTGCGCGGGCACGCGGGTTGTAAATGGCCGCACGCATATGCACACGACGACGACGATCCTGATCTCGCTGGTTGCGGTCGCTGCTTGCAAGGCCGGCGACAAATCGCCCGAGCCCGCGGATAAGGCCGCGGCGGCGCCGGCTGCAGCGCCTGCTGCGAAGCTGGTCTACAAGCCGCTCGGCGGGCTCGGCCTCGACGCGCAGGTTCCCGACGACGCCAACGTCGACGACAACACGAAGACCGCCGGGTTTCCGTCGGTGACGATCTGGGCGCAGCCGACGACGTTCGTCAACGGCGCAGGCGATGACTCGGCGTCGCCGCAGACGTTCGATGCGGCCAAGCAAGAGATCCAGAAGGATCCGAACCCGTTCCAGAAGTTCACGAAGCAGCAGGCGACGCCCGACGGTTGGCAGCTCGAGTACGAGCTGCAGAGCATGGTCGATAAGACGCCGGTCTACGGCTACAAGGTTCGCTTCAAGATCGACGGCAAGCCGTTCGAGTGCGGCAGCAACGGCAACAGCACGGTCGAGCGCGACGCCGTGATCAAGCTGTGCAGCTCGATCCGCAAGCACGCGTGAGCGACTATTCGCGCGGCCGCGCGACGCCGACGCGCTCGAGCAGGCGATAGAGATATTTGCGCTCGAGCCCGGCGCGCTGTGCGGCGTCGGTCATGTTGTTGCTCGCGCGGCGCAGCAGATCTTCGAGGTACTCGCGCTCGAAGCGATTGACGAGCTCGTCCTTCGCCTCGTGAAACGGTCGATCGGCGCTCGCGCGCGGCCGTTCGGGCTCGCTCGCACGCGAGCTCGCGCGCAACAGGATCGGCATGCGGTCGAACGGCGTGGCCGGCGCCGACAGCGCGACCGCGCGCGCGATCACGTTGCGGAGCTCGCGGACGTTGCCGGGCCAGTGATAGCTCGCGAGGCGATCCAAGCTCGCGCCGGTGATCGGCGTCGGCTCGACGCCGAGATGTGCGAGCAGGCGCGCCACGAGCTCGGCGAGATCGCCGAGGCGCTGGCGCAGCGGCGGCAGGTGCACCTCGACGACGGCGAGCCGGTAATAGAGATCGCCGCGAAATCCACCGGTCTCGGCTTCGCTCCAGAGATCGTGGTGTGTCGCGGCGACCACGCGCACGTCGTAGTGCTCGCTCTTGGTCGCGCCGAGCGGCGTGACCTCGCCCGCTTCGAGCAAGCGCAACAGCTTCGGCTGCAGCGCGAGCGGCAGATCGCCGATCTCGTCGAGAAAGAGCGTGCCGCCGTGCGCTTGCGCGAACGCGCCGATGCGATCGCCGCTCGCGCCGGTGAACGCGCCCTTGCGATGGCCGAACAGATCGGATTCGATCAACGTCTCGCTCGTCGCGCCGCAGTCGAACACGACGAACGGGCCGTGCGCGCGCTTGCTGTGATCGTGGACGGCGCGCGCCGCGAGCTCCTTGCCGGTGCCGCTCTCGCCGATGAACAAGATCGACGCATCCGAACCGCTCGCGCGCTCGAGCATCGCGAACACGCGGCGCATCGCGAGGCTCTCGCCGTAGAGCGTGCCGAATGCCGACGCCGTGCTCGGCTCGAGCTCGATCGCGACCTCGTCGGGGAGCAGCTGCAGCGAGCTCGCGCCGACGCGCACGATCGATCCCGCCGGCAACGTCGCGCGCGTGATCGCGACCTGATCGACGAACGTGCCGTTGCGCGAGCTCAGATCGGTGACGACGAAGCCCGCGTCACTCGGCGCGATCGAGCAATGGCGTCGCGAGACCGCCGTATCCGCGAGCACGACGTCGCACGCGGGGTCGGCGCCGACCACGACGCCGATCGGCGGGATCGCGATCTCGATCGCGTCGGCGCCGATCACGCGCAAGCAGCAGCGACGGTTGGCTTGCGAGAGCTGCAGCTCGTTCGTCACGCGGGTGATCGTCACGTCCCGACGATAACCCGCGCGCGGGTCTCCGAGGACCCGCCGATCGACGCCGCGTGACGTGAAATCGCGAGCATCGCGGCGGCACGTCGGTTGCTCTCGTCGGCGGCCGAGGAGAACAACGATGACTACCGATGCAAAGCTGTCTGCGAGTGCGAGCTGGTTGTTTGTTTTGGGATCGATCGTCGCCGGGATCGGCGCGTCGTACGCGCTGGCCGGCGCCGGGATAATCGCGTCGGCCGGCGCGTATTTCGTGATCGTGCTCGTCGGCGCGGCACTCGCGACGCGCAAGACGCTCGCGACCGCGGGCTCGACGATCGGCCGCGTGTTGGTGCTCGCGATCGCGGCATCGATCGCGTACTTCGTGCTGATCCATCACGCGGTGCACACCGCCGCGGTGTCGACGACCGATATCGATGCGGCAACCGCCGACAAAGCGGGCGCGGTCGTCGGTAGCGCGTTCGGTACCATCGTCGCGATCGCGACGTTCGTCGAGACGCTGATCGCAGGCATCATCGGCGCGCTGATCGGCGCGCGCGGCCGCTGACGTCACTCCGCGGCGTACTTGAACAGGCTCTGCAGCGTGATCGCGGCGAACGCGTCGTGAATCGACAGCGCGAACGTCGCGTCGTTGCCGGCGATGCCGACGCGCGAGTCGCCCAAGATCCCGCGCCCGGTCGGGTCCGTTTCGAGCTCGTCGAGCTTCGTGCGCATCACGCGCGATGCGGTGACAGCGGTCTCGGCATCGGCGAAGCGCAAGCCGGCGCGCACCTCGATCGCGGTGGCGATCGTGCCCGAGACGTAGAGGCTCTGCGGCGGCGGCACGCCGGGAAACAGCTCGCCGGCGGCGCTCGGCGGTGCGCCGACGAGCCAGAACGTCGCCTTCGGATCGACGATGCCGATCAACGTCGCGAGCGATCCGCGCCGCACGCTCGGCTCGCGCGTGTGGCCGAGATGATCGATGTCGGATCGGATCGTCGCGTAGATCGTCGTCGCGTCGGGATGGCTGACCCAGACCGTACGGTTGTTGCCGGCGATCGTCGCGACCGCGCCGTCGCGCGTGATCGTCGCGCCGCCATCGCCGCCGACGAGCCCGGCGATGCAATGCTCGGCGGCGTTGGCGGTGAAGCGACCGCGCGCAGAGACTTCCCACGCGAGTGACAGCCCGTCGATCGTGCCGGTGACGATCAGCTGGTCGATCGTCGCGAGCGCGTCGATGCCGCACGCTGCATTCAGCTTTGCGAGCTCCGGCGACGACTTCGCCGCGAGCTGCATCGCCGCGCTCGCGCGCAGCTTCGCGCCCGACACGACGAACGCGACATCGGCATCCGCCGCGTGCAGATCGAGCTGCGAGGCGAGCGCTGCCGGCACGGCGACGGGATGCGCCGCGAGCGCGCGATGGATCGGAGCTGCGACGCGCGCGGGCTCGTGCGCTGGATGCTGCGCCCACGGATCGCTCGCGGGATCGATCGACGCCGGCGCGGGCGGCGATCGGCGCGACAACCAGAGCACGCCGACGACGATCGCGGCTGCGATCGGCACGACCACGAGCCACCAGCGCGACCGACGCGATACCGCGGTCGGCTGCTGCGTGACCGGTCGCGTGCCGAGCTCGGCGGTCACGCGCGGCCGCGGATCGGTGGCGCCTGTCGCGTCGCGGACGAGCGCGGCGAGCGCGTCGATGCTGCGCGGGCGAACTTCGGCGCGCGTCGACAACGCACCGGCGAGCACGGTCTCGACGCCCGCCGGCACGGCGCGACCGAGCTCCGAAGGTCGCGGCGGATTGAGCCGCGCGCTCGGATCGTCGACGTTCGCCCACGGCAAGCGGCCGACGAGCATCATGTACAGCACGACCGCGAGTTCGTAGACGTCGGTCGCGATCGTCGCGGGCGCGCCGAAGAAGCGCTCCGGCGCCATGTACGCCGGCGTGCCGCGGACCGAGCCTTCTTGCGTCGTCGTCGAGGCCGCCGCCGATTCCGGCTTCGCGATCCCGAAGTCGAGCAGCACCGCGTGCCCGTTGGTGACGAGAATGTTTTCGGGCTTGATGTCGCGATGGACCAGGTTGCGCCGGTGCAGCGCCGCGACCGCGCTCGCGAGCTGATCGAATAACGCGAGCGCGTCGGCGAGCTCGAGCGGGCCGCGCGCGATGCGCCGCGCGAGCGACTCGCCGTCGAGGTGCTCCATCGCGAGATACGGCCGCCCGTCGGGCAGGGTGCCGGTGCCGAGCACTTTGACCACGCCCGCGTGCTCGACGGCCTGCAGCAGCGCCGCTTCGGCGAGAAAGCGCTCGCGCTCGCGCGGCGTCGCGAGCAGCTCGTCGCGCAGCACTTTGAGCGCGACGCGGCGATGTCCCCACGTCGCGTCGTAGACGATGCCGCTGCCGCCTTCGCCGAGCACGCCTGCGATCGCGAACTCGCCGAGGCGAGATGGCAGCTCGCTCGGCGCCGGGTTCACGCCGCGACGCTAGCACGCGCGCCGAGGGCGAAAGCTGCCGCGTTGTGCCGACGATGCACTTCGCGCGCACCTCGCGACGACGCGTCGAGATTTCCTGGCACTTCGAGGTGAACGTCGCTACGTTCGCGCGCGGGATGCGGCAAGGATTCTTCGCGATGATCTGGGTGGGAGCAGCATGCGCCGCGGCGAGCAGCGCGACGAGCAGCGACGCGGTGCGTGCCGACGACGCGACCGCGTATCACGACGCGATGCCGATGCACGACGCGCCCGCACACGACGCGCCGCACGACGCGATGACGCCGCACGACGCGATGACGCCGCACGATGCGCCGCAGCCGAAGGACGCGCCCGCGTTCGAAGACGCGCCGGGTTCCGGCGGCGAGCTATGCGCCGACAACACCGGCTGCACCGATCCCGGCACGTGCTGCTACTTCTTCACGTGCACGCTCGGCACCGGCGTCGGCTCGAACCTGTGCTTCCCGAGCTCGTGATCACGGCTGGCGCTGGAGCTCGACCATCATGCCGGCGCACGAGTCGGTCACGAACACCGTCGTCGGATCGACGACCGTCAAGCCCGACAAGCAACGCGTGATCGAGCTCGGAAACGTGGCTCGCGGCGGCGATCCGTAGATCGTGCGAACGGCGCCGGTGCCATCGACCACACCGGTCGCGTCGGCGAGCAACATGCGCACGGCGACTCGCGACGTCACGAACAAGTTGCCGATCGCGTCGCACGCGAGGCCGCGCGGCGCATCGACCGGCAGCGTCGACGCCGGGCCGCCTTCACCCGACGACGACGCGGTGCCGTCGCCGAGCACGGTCGTGATCGTGCCGGTCGCCGCGGCGATCCGGCGCACGCGATTGTTGCCGGTGTCGGCGATGAAGAAATCGCCGTTCGCACATTCGGTCAACGCCTCCGGACTGTGGAACAGCGCGTCGGTCGCAGCGCCACCGTCGCCGTAGAAGCCGAGCGTCGCCGGCGTGCCGGCCAGCGTGCTCACCGTGCCGGTCGCGGTGTCGATCACGCGCACGACGTGATTGCCGGTGTCGGCGACGTACAGCTTCGCGGCCGTGGAATCGAGAAGCAGGCCGGTCGGATCGCGAAACTCTGCCATCGCTCCCGAGCCGTCGGCGAACCCGGCGATGCCATCCGCGCCCGCGAGCGTCGCGATCGTCCACGTGGTCGCGTGGGCAGGATCGACGATCGTCACGACGCGCACGCGGTTCGCGGTGGACTCGGTCAAATAGATCAGGCCCGCGGCGACGTCGTACGCGACACCCGACACGCTGCCGAAGCTCGAGTCACCGAACCGCGCGAGCACCCCTGTCGGATCCTGCTGCGGATAACGCCCGGCGACGACCTCGACCGCGCCCGCGACGAGCGCTTGCAACGTGCCGCTGCTACCGCCCGCGAAGAACGTCGCGGTCGGTGTGACGACGAGCGCCGTCGGATCGGCGAGCTGTGCATGACCGACCGCTCCCATCGCGCCGGGATCGATCGCGCCCGCGGCCGTCGTGATGATGCCGGCGCCGTCGACGCGACGGATCGCTTGATTCGAAAGGTCGGTGATGAACAACGTGCCGTCGGAGCCAACGGCGACATCGTACGGCAGTTCGAGCTTTGCGGCCGTCGCCGGCCCCCCGTCGCCGACGAAGCCTCCGATGCCGAGGGTTCCTGCCAGCGTCGTGATCGTGCCCGTCGCGTCGACGCGGCGGATCACTTGATTGTCGGAATCGGCGATGTAGAGCTGATGTTGCGCGTCGACGGCGACGCCGACCGGGTTATCGAGCTCGGCGCTGGTCGCCGGTCCGTGGTCGCCGGCAGACCCCGTGTTGCCGTCGCCGGCAACCGTCGTGATCGTACCGGTCGCGTCGACCCGCCGGATCCGCGCGTTGGACTGATCGACGATGTAGATGTCGTTGCCATCGATCGCGATCGCGAGCGGACTGTCGAGCTCCGCACTGCCCGCCGGTCCGCCGTCGCCGGAAAAGCCGCGGACGCCCGTGCCGGCGAACGTCGTGATGACGCCGCTCGCGTCGACGCGACGGACACGATTGTTACCCTGGTCGGCGATGTAGAGGTCACCGGCGCTGTCGACCGCGATCCGCTGAGGCGCGGCGAGCGCGGCGTCGGTCGCCGGTCCGCCATCGCCGCCCAAACCGTTGACGCCATTGCCGGCGACGGTCTCGATCATCCCGCTCGGATCGACCCGGCGGATCCGTTCGTTGCTCGTGTCGGCGATGTAGATGTTGCCGGCGCTGTCGACGGCGACACCGTCGGGCGTGGCGAGCTCCGCGTCGATCGCCGGACCGCCATCGCCGGTGAACCCGCTCGTGCGCGTACCGGCCACGGTGGTGATCGCGCCGTCGGCGTCGACGCGCAGCACGACGTTGTCGCTCGAGTCGGCGATGTAGAGCGATCCGGATCCGTCGGCCGCGACGCCTTGCGGGTTGTCCAGCTGCGCGCAGGTCGCGGCGCTGTCGTTCGCGATCGAGACCGGGAAGCCGGCGCCGGCGGCCGTCGTGATCACGCCGTTCGCGTCGACGCGCCGGATGCGGAAGTTGCCGGTGTCGGCGACGTAGAGATTGCCGGTGCCGTCGGCCGAGATGCCGTATGCGTTGGACACCTGTGCGGCGCTTGCCGGCCCACCGTCACCGCTGAATCCCGCCATCCCGGTCCCGATCGCGGTCGCGATCACGCCGGCGCTGACTCGACGAACGCGGTTGTTTCCGCGGTCGGCGATGTAGACGGCGCCGTCGCGATCGACCGCGACGTGGATCGGATCGTCGAGCTCTGCGAGCGTCGCCGCGCCGCCGTCGCCTGCGAAGCCGGCACTCCCCGTACCCGCGATCGTGGTCTCGTTGCCGGAGCCATCGAGCTCGACGATCCGGTTGTTGCCGGAGTCGGCGATAATGACATTGCCGTTCGCGTCGACGGCGACGCCCCACGGTTGGGTGAGCTCGCGGCTGGCGCCCGCGATCGTCGTGATCATGCCGGCGGCGTCGACGCGGCGGATCGCGTTGTTGACCGTGTCTGCGATGAAGACGTCGCCGAAACCATCGACGGCGACGGCGTTCGGGCTCGACAGCGCTGCATCGATCGCCGGGCCACCGTCGCCCGAGAAGCTCTCGATGCCGTTGCCTGCGATCGTCGTGATGATGCCGCCGCTGTCGACGCGGCGAATGCGCTGGTTGCCGTTGTCGGCGATGTAGAGGTTGCCGAGCCCGTCGACCGCGACATCGGCGGGCGACGATAGCTGCGCGACGGTGGCGTCGCCGCCGTCGCCGCTGAAGCCGGTCACGCCGTTGCCGGCGACCGCCGTGATCGATCCGCTCGGATCGGCGCGCCACACGACGTGGCGATTCACGTCGGCGATGTAGAGGTTGCCGAGTGCGTCGGCGACGGCGCCTTGCGACTGTGCGAGGCCGATGCTCGTCGCCGCGATGCTGCCGCCGATGACAGCCGTCGCGCTCCACTGGGTCGACGTGCAGACGCCGCCGAGACACACGCCGTCCGCCGCCGCCGTGCAATTCGCACCTTCGCTCTGGCCGTCGCACGCAGCGACTCGATCCGGATCGACACAGCCACCGCCGGTCGGCGCACACACCTCCGGCGTCGGGCAGGTCGTGCCGTCCGCGCACGTCGTGGTCGCGGGACCGAAGCAGCCGGCCAACGCCGCGGTGACGACTGCGCACGACACCCATCGCACGATCCACACACCTCGATGGTAGGGCTATTTCGGCAGATCCGTCGTGATCTTCGTGCGCTGTTTCTCGGCGGCCTCGCGCCGCGCCTTCTCGACGAGATAGAGCCGATCTGCCTCGTCTTTGGCGTGCTTCGCGGCGAGCGCTGCCGCACGCGCCTTCGTCGCTTCCTCGACGGCGATCGCGCGCTCTTGCTCGGCTTTGTCGAGCGCGCGCTTGAGCTGTTCGTGCGATTTTTCGACCTCGACGCCGCTCTTGCTCGCGGCCGCCTCGGCTTTCTGGGTCGCCGCTTGCTCGGCCGCGATCTGGTCGAGCCGATCCTGTGCGATCTGCTTGGCGGCCTTCGCTTGTTCGGCCGCGCTCTCCGCGAGCGCGCGTTGTTCTTCGGCGCGCTGGGTTTCGGTCGTCGCCGCGCGTTTGGCCTTGTCGATCGAGATCAATGCGACCGCGCTGCCGACGACGCCGAGCGACAACAGCGTGATCACGCCGACGACGATCGACCGTCGGATGCGCGCGGCGCGCGTGCCGAGCGCGAACACGGCCGCGAGGAACTTGCGCTCGCGCTCCGGCAACTCGCCGCGATATCGCGCGTGCCAGCGCCGCGCATCGGCCAGCGCTTCACCTCGCCACAGCAAGCCTTGAATCCGGCCTTTGCGTTCCCACTGTGCGGCGGCGGTGCGGAGCTGCGCGAGCTGGATCGCGTCTTCTTCGCCTTCGTCGAGCCAGCGCCGCAGCGTCGGCCACGAGCCGATCAGCGATTCGTGGACCAGCTCGACGGTCGCGCCGGCGGCTTCGCCCGGGCTCTGGACCACGAGCAGCCGTGCGGCGACGAGGTGATCGACGACGGCTTCGATCGCGCCCGGATCGCGTGCGAGCCCGTGGAGCTCGCGAACCTCGACGACCGCGCGAGTGCGCTCCGGCGTCACGAGGTGCTCGAACACGGCGCGCGCGTGCAGCCGCGCGGCGGGCAACAACGTCGTCAAGACTTGATCGGCATGCGTCGCGAGCGCGCCCGAGATGCCGCCCATCGCGTCGTAGCTGGCGCGCGTGAGCACCTTGCGCGCGCGGTCGCGCATCTCCCACAGCTGCGACGCGGCGAACTGCAACAGCGGCAGCGCACCGGGCGTCGATGCGAGCGCGAGC
>DASXEF010000862.1:0-7371 GCA_036490255.1 Kofleriaceae bacterium | reverse complement strand
GTCGATGCCGAAGATCGCGAGCACGATCGCGATGCCCGCGAACGTCGCGATCTGGGTTGGCTTCCATGTCATGCGCGAGCTCGACGGGCGACGATCAGGACGAGCGCGACGACGGTCGCGGCGATCAGCCAGAACGAATATCGCCAATCGGTCGTCGGCGCGAGCAAGAACATCGCCGCTTCGTTCGTGAACGCGGATGCGAGGAGGCCGATTGCCTCACGGTCGCGCAGCGCGAACGGGAACAGCAGCACGGCAAGGACGACGTAGAACATGATGTGAAACACCGAAGTTCGGCCGACCGCGTGGATCGCGACACGGAGCTCGTCCTGGATCGCGCTCGATGCTGCGTCGTGGTCCGCGCGGATCGCGCTGTAATACGGACCTTGGATATCGACGAACCAGTTGTAGATCGGCGAGCTCCCGTCGAAGTCGGTGAGCTGCAGCACGCGCGAATAGACGTCTTCGCGATAGTGCAGATACGGGCCGAGATGGCCGAAGACGATCGTGCGCCACGCCCGCGCGACGGCGGCGCGCTCGGCCTGCGTCTTGGGCACGTCGAACATCGTGTACGTCGTGTGCCACAGGTTCTCGATGTAGCCGGCGCCAGGAACCTGCGAGCGCGCGAAGTCGTGCAGGTCGTGCTGCGGAAACACGTGGATGCCGTCGAAGATCTTCTGGAGCTCGGCGTCGGGGATGGTCCCCGGCGTGTAGCGCAATGTCGCCGCCATGTCGCAAAGCGCGAGGCTATCGGTCCAGATGTACGTCTTCTTGTCGGTCAACGCGGTCGTGATCACCTGTGCGCTCAGCGTGACCGCAAGCCATGCAGCAACCGCGACGCCGTAGCGCTGCCACCAGCGATGGCGCTCGTTCCACACGAAGCAGAAGAAGATCAACGGCCCGGTCATCAGCAGCGCGTTGTGGCGCATCAGCGTCGCCATCAAGAACGCCACGAGCCCCGCAATCCGCATCCCGCGCGATTGCGAGATCACGAGTCCGGTGCCGAGCATGAGAAAGCCCGACATCTGACCGTCTTTCCAGATCACGGCCATCAAGCCGGCGATCGGCGGAAACCACAGCACGAGACTGGCGATGATCGCCGCGGTGCTCGGGCGCATGCGCGGCGAGAGCACGAGGTACACGCCGACGAGAAACGCGACGCTCTGGATGATCAACATCCCGAACGGGCCGGCGATCAAATACTCGACCCAACGCCAAAGCTCGGCCATCGCCGGAGGGTGACCATCGCTGAGCACGCCGCGACGCGCTTCATTCAACTGATAGATCGAATCGAAGCTCATGTAACCCGGAAACGCGTAGATCACGAATCCGAGCCAACCCAGTGCGAGGACGATGCGCGGCGATTGGATCGCGTTCCTGATTCGCATCGCGCGAGGCGCAATATACGCGTGATATAGCTGCCGGCGAATACTCGTGCGCGTGCTGATCGTCATCCCGGCGTACAACGAACAAGCGGCGCTCGCCGGATTGCTCGCCGAAGTTCGCGCGCTCGC
Source organism: Kofleriaceae bacterium (assembly GCA_036490255.1). Classification (GTDB taxonomy): domain Bacteria; phylum Myxococcota_A; class Polyangia; order Haliangiales; family Haliangiaceae; genus JABFXX01. The sequence goes on along the minus strand of DASXEF010000862.1, from coordinate 5,860 downwards.
GCTCGACGGCGTGACGCTCGACACGGTCGTCGTCGATGACGGCTCGACCGATCGCACGGCCGAGGTCGCGCGCGACGGCGGTGCACGTGTCTTGCGGCTCAGCCGCAATCTCGGCATCGGCGGCGCGGTGCAAGCCGGGATCCGGCTCGCGCATCGCGAGCACTTCGACTTCGCCGTGCAGATCGACGGTGACGGCCAGCATCCGCCGAGCGAGCTGCCGCGCTTGCTCGAAGCCGCGCGTGTCGCGCCAACACCCGATCTCGTCGTCGGCACGCGCTACGTCGAAGCCGCCGAGTTTCGCTCGACGTTCTTGCGCCGGCTCGGCAGCTGGTGGCTGCGCATCGTGCTGCGCGTCGTCACCCGTGCGCGCTACAGCGATCCGACGTCGGGATTTCGGCTCTACGGGCCGCGAGCGCTCGCGAAGTTCGACGAGACGTATCCATACGACTTTCCGGAACCGGAATCGCTCGCGATCGCGCGTGCGGCACGGCTCGTTGTCGTCGAACAACCGGTCGCAATGCGCGCGCGCCAAGGCGGCACGTCGAGCATCGTAGGGTTCTCGACGATCTATTACATGCTCAAGGTCACGATCGCCGTGCTGCTGACGTACATCCGCGCGACCGGCCGAGTGGGGAGCCCCGATGGGACAAACAACTGACGAATATCTGGTCTTCGCCGCGGCGTGCCTCCTGATCGCCATCGTGCTGGTGCGCTTGCTCTTGCGCGAACGCATCACGCTTCAAGGCAGCATGTCGTACGTCGCGTTCTTGGTGTTGCTCGGCGCGATGGCGGTGTTCCCGCGCACCACCGATCGGGTCGCGCACTTTCTTGGCTTCACGCTGATGTCGAACTTCCTGTTCTGCACGGCGATCGCCGCGCTGGCGATCCTGCACCTGCGCGCGCTCGTGACGCTGTCGAAGGTCCACCTGCGCTCCGTCACCCTGACGCAGGAGCTCGCGCTCGTTCAGGAGCGGCTCGATCGACTCGACGGCCGCGCGAGTGAAATCGCGCCGCGCGCCAACCCGAGCGCGCGATAGATATTGATGATCGCCGTCTTCTTCGCGAGCGCCTGCACCCGCGTGAGCGAGCTCGCCGCCGGCGAGCGCGACGCGATCTCGGCGGTCTCCGTCATCTGCACGACGAAGCCCGCGCCGCTCTTGCTGGTCTCGTACCAGCGAAAGCACGCGAGCGGCTCCTCGACGTAAATCGGCGCGCCGCGCTCGGCGAGCCGCAGGAACAAGTCGTAATCGAACGCGTAGCGGATCTCGGGATCGAGATAGCCGACCGCCTCGAGCGCACCGCGCCGCCAGAATACGGTCATCTGACTGACGTAGTTCTCGGTGAGAAACCGCGAGAGCGTGTGGTGGCGGCTGCGATAGTGCTTGTACGCGCTGATCCAGCGGCGCACTTCACGATCGTCCGCATCGATGATCATGCAACGGCCGTGCAACCACTCGGCGTCGCGGTTAGCACGAAACGCGGCGGCGACACGCGCCAGTGCGCCGGGCATCAGGACGTCATCGCTGTTGAGCCAACCGACGATGTCGCCGCTCGCGCCGCGCAGGCCGCGGTTGATCGCGTCGACCTGGCCGCGATCGCGCTCGCTCGCCCAGCTCAGCCGATCGCCGTAGCCCGCGAGAATATCGAGCGTGCCGTCGGTGCTACCGCCGTCGATCACGCGGTATTCGAGCTCGAAGTCACCGCGCTGCGCGAGCACGCTGTCGATCGTGCGCGCGATGAACTGCGCTTGATTGTACGAAGGCGTGACCAGCGAGATCCGCACGGCTCACATCTGCGGCGCACGACCGGCGAGCGCGCTCCGTACATCTTCTTCGTCGGCAACAACCATGCGCCGGATCAGCTCGGCGAACGTGACCTTCGGCTGCCAGCCGAGCTTCGCGCGCGCCTTCGACATGTCACCGCGCAGGTGATCGACCTCGGTCGGCCGTAGATATCGCGGGTCGAGCTCGACGTACTTCTTCCAGTCCAGATCGAGTGCGCCGAACGCGACGTCGAGAACCTCGCGCACCGAGTGCGACTCGCCCGTCGCGATCACGTAGTCGTCGGGCTTATCTTGCTGCAGCATCAGCCACATCGCCTCGACGTAATCACCGGCGAAGCCCCAGTCGCGCTTCGCCTCGAGGTTGCCCATGAATAGCTTGTGGTCGAGACCGTGTTTGATCCGCGCCGCCGCACGCGTGATCTTGCGCGTGACGAACGGGATGCCGCGGCGCGGCGACTCGTGGTTGAACAAGATGCCGCACGCGATGAACAAGCCGTACGCGTCGCGATAGTTCTGGCAGAGCTGATGCGCGAAGACCTTGGCGCACGCGTACGGGCTGCGCGGTTGGAACGGCGTCGTCTCGGTCTGCGGCGGCGGCGAGCTGCCGAACCTCTCCGACGACGACGCCTGATAGAACCGGCAGCTGTTATCGAGCTCGCGCATCGCTTCGAGCAGGCGCAGCGTACCCATCGCGACCGTCGCCACGGTGTACTCGGCGACGTCGAAGCTCACGCGCACGTGGCTCTGCGCCGCCAAATTGTAGATCTCGTCGGGCTGGATCTTCTTGACGAGGTTCGCGAGCGATGCGCCGTCTTCGAGATCGCCGTAGATCAGCCGCAGTCGATAGTCGGGGACGTGCGGATCTTGATAGATCGTGTCGAGCCGCTCGGTGTTGAACGTCGAGCTGCGGCGCACGATGCCGTGGACCTCGTAGCCCTTCGCGAGCAAGAGCTCCGCCAGGTACGAACCGTCCTGACCGGTGATCCCGGTGACGAGTGCCTTCTTCACGCTCGATGCTCCAAATACCACGCGACCGTGCGCGCGAGCCCGTCGGCAAACGACGTCTTCGCGGTGAAGCCAAAACTGTCCCTCGCGCGCGACACGTCGAGCCGGCGCCGCGGCTGACCGTTGGGCTGCGACGCGTCCCAGCGAAACGCGCCGCGATAGCCGGTCACCGTCGCGATCTGCGCCGCGAGGTCCTTGATCGAGATCTCGGCGCCGCTACCGAGGTTGACTGGCTCGCTCGAGTCGTAGCGCTCGGCCGCGAGCACCATGCCTTCGGCGGCGTCGGCCGCGTAGATGAACTCGCGCGTCGGCGTGCCGTCGCCCCACAACACGACCTCGGCGTGGCCGGCGTCGCGGGCGGCGATGCACTTGCGAATCATCGCGGGGATCACGTGCGACGTCTGCAGATCGAAGTTGTCGCGCGGCCCGTACATGTTGACCGGAAATAGCACGATGCTGTTCGTGCCGTACTGATCGCGATAGGCCTGTGATTGCACGAGGAGCAGCTTCTTCGCGATCCCGTAGGGCGCGTTGGTCTCCTCGGGATAGCCGTTCCACAGGTCGTCTTCGCGGAACGGCACCGGCGCGAATTTGGGATACGCGCAGATCGTGCCGGCGATCACGGTCTTCGCGACGTTCGCGAGCCGGCACTCTTCGAGCAGCTGCAGCCCCATCATCGCGTTGTCGTACAGGAACAGCCCCGGGCTCGCGCGATTCGCACCGATGCCGCCGACACGCGCCGCGAGGTGAAACACGATGTCGGGGCGACCGTCGGCAATCGCACGCCGGCAGCCCTCGCGCGTCACCAGGTCGTAGTCGCGGCTGCGCGGAATGACGATCTCCGTCGCGCCACGGCGACGCAGCTCTTCGACGACGAAGCTGCCGAAGAAGCCGGCGCCGCCCGTCACGAGCACGCGCTTTTGCGCCCACGGAAAGCTACTCACGGCCGGCGACGCTACTACAAACTCCCGTGGTATGTCGGGCGCGCGAATGCGGTACGTGGTCACCGGCTGCTACGGGTTTGTCGGCGGTTATCTCGTGCAACATCTGACCGAGCACGATCCCGGCGCGGTGATCGCGGCGGTCGACCGCGACACTCCGCGCAGTGATTTCCCGACGGTGACCACGAGTTATGCCGTCGATCTGCTCGACGCCGGCGCGCTCGCCGCGGTGATCGAGCGCGAGCAGCCCGACCGGCTCATCCACCTGGCGTCGTTCAGCTCCGTCGGGTTCAGCTGGCAGCGTCCCGTCGACAGCTTCCAGAACAACACCAACATCTTTCTTAACGTGCTCGAGTGCGTGCGAAAGCTCTCGCCGCACACCCGGATCTTGTCGGTCGGCTCGTCGGAAGAATACGGCCGGGTCGGCGCCGGCGAGCTTCCGTTGGGCGAAACGACGACGCTGCGGCCGCTGAGCCCGTATGCGGTCGCTCGCGTCGCGCAGGAGCATCTCGGCGAGGTCTACGCGCAAGGCTTCGGGCTCGACATCGTGGCGACGCGCTCGTTCAACCATGTCGGCTCCGGCCAGAGCCCGGCGTTCGTGGTCAGCGCGATCGGCAAGCAGTTCGCCGAAGTCGTGCGCGGAACGCGCGATCGCATCAGCGTCGGTACGACGTCGGTCGTGCGCGATTTTCTCGATGTCCGCGACGTGGTCCGCGCGTATCGCTTGCTGCTCGAACGCGGCGAGCGCGGCGAGGTCTACAACATCTGCAGCGGCCACGGCACGAGCATCGCGGACGTGATCGCGCGATTCGCGGCGATCACGGGCGCGTCGCCGCCGATCGTCGGCGATCCGGCGCTCGTGCGCCCGGTCGAGAACGAGATCGTCGTCGGCTCGCACGACAAGATCGCGGCGCGGGTCGGCTGGCGCCCGACGTACGCGCTCGACGATTCGCTGCGCGCGGTGTTCGACTACTGGCGCGCGCGTGTGTAGGCCGCGAGCGTCGCCTCGGCGGTGCGTTGCCACGTGAATTCGCGAACGCGAGCGTGACCGCGCGCGATCTGCGTCGCGCGCAGTGCTTCGTCGTCCCACGCGCGGCGCAGAGCACCGCCGAAGCTTTGCAGGTCGTCGGGGTCGACGAGCAACGCCGCATCGCCGCACACCTCGGGCAGCGACGTGCGATTCGACGACACGACGGGCACGCCCGCGGTCATCGCCTCGAGCACCGGAATGCCAAAGCCTTCGTACTTCGACGCGAACGCGAACACGCGGGCCGACGCGTAGAGCGCGGCGAGCGTGGGCGCATCGACCCAGCCCGGAAACACGATGCGGCCGCCGCCCGACCACGACTTCACGATCGCTTCGAGCCGTTCTTGCTGGCGACCGCGAATCCCGACGACGACGAGCGGCGGCGGGTCCGCCCAATCGCGACACGCGAGCTCGTACGCGCGAAACAGCCCGTCGACGTTCTTGTGTGGGTGCGACGCGGTGACGGTGAAGATGTATGGCCGATCGAGCTGAAATTTCGCGAGCGTTTCTGCGGCCGGCGCCGGCGCGACCAAGTTGTCATCGGCGCCGAGTAACGAGACCGAGATCTTTTCGGCGGCGACGCCTAGCACGTCGATGATCGCGCGGCGCGAGCTCTCGGAGATCGTCAGTATCCGCGTCGCACGGCGCGCGACGAGCGGGATCAACAAGCGATTCGCCCACAACCCGGCCTTCGACCAGTCCTCGGGGTGAAAGTGATAGTTGAGATCGAGGATCGAGACGACGCTCGCGCACGGCAGCGCGAGCGGTCCGGTGTAGCCGGGCGAGTGCAACAGCTCGAGCCGATCGCGCGCGGCGTGGATCGGCAACACCAGTTGCTCGTAGGCCAACCGCGCCACCCGATTTTCGCCGTCGATCGGGCAGCGCACTTCGCGCACGCGATCGAGCACGAACGTGCCCGCCGCTTCGCGATTCACGTAGAGCACGAAGTCGTGCTCGCCGTGCGCGTCGAGCGCGCGCACGAGCGAGCGCAGGTACGTCTCCGATCCGCCGACCTTGCCGGGGATCAAGAACAGCGCGTTGATGCCGATCCTCACGTCGTCTTCACGAGCCCCAAACGGCTCGCGCCGTAATACGCCCATAGCG
>DASXEF010000853.1:0-8796 GCA_036490255.1 Kofleriaceae bacterium | reverse complement strand
CGGCGCCGGCTGCGATCGCCACGATCGCGCCGCTGGTGCCGGTCGCCGATGGCGCGAGCTGGCGAGCGATCGAGGTCGCGCGCGATTTCGCGAGCCACGACGACGCGCGCTGTATCGCGCCGCTCGGCAACCCGAATCAGGGCAGCCTGTTCTGACGGTTTACTGCGCGACGCCTGCCGCGAAGTCGGTGTCGATCGCGGTCTTCACTTTCGCGAGCTCGCTCGGCGCCTTGACGATCACGCCGAGCTCGCGATTGTAGCTCAGCGAGCCGGTCGAGAAGTTCTCCGAACCGACGAAGCCGCGCGCGCAGCTCGTGCCGTTGCAATCGACGACGATCGCCTTGGCGTGGATGTATGGGTTCGACGTCGTGCCGTCGCTCGATGTCGGCCCGGTCATCACGACCTGCGCGCCCGCCAGCTTGACGCGGTTGATCGACGTCGGGTCGGGATCGTCGTTGGCGACCACGACGTGCACCGTGACGCCGCGATTCGCCGCGTTCGCGACCGCCTGGACGATGCCGTTGTTGTTGAGGTCGGAGAACTCTTCGCCTTCGACGTCGAGCGACGTCGTGGCCGTATCGATCAGCGCGACGAGCTCCGAGCGCGCGTTCGTGTCGGCGACGACGAGCGGCCCAGACGGCGTGATCGCCGTCATCACGTGGTCGGCGGTGAAGATCGCGGTCGCCTCGGCGATGTCGGTCGGATCGGTGTCGATCGCGAGATATTCGCGGTTGCTGTTCGGCGCGGACGTCGTCGCGTTCATCGTCATGATCCACGCGGTCGCGTTGTCGATGATGATCGTCTTCTCGTGCGTGAACGTGAACGAGGTGCTCGACCACACGGTCGCGACGCCCGCGGCGTTGAGCTTCGTGTACGCGTCCATGTTGAACGACTTGTTGTCGACGCCACCTTGCGCGCCTCCGCCGGTCGCGCCGTCGAGGATCGCCTGCACGTCGACGCCGGCTTTCGCGCGCGCGGTCAGCGCGTTGATGATGCGGTCATCGGAGATCTCGTACATCGTCATGTCGATCGACGTGGTCGCCGCTTCGATCGCGCTGACCAGCTGCGCCGCGTTGCTGCCATCCGGCTCGACGATGATCGACACGTCGGTCGTGCCCGCGAGATCGGCATCGGCGGTCGGTCCCGAAGCGTCACCACTACCACCGCCGCCGCCGTCGGTCTTCGTGCCTGAGCCGCCACCGCCGCATGCAGCGACGACGGCGACGACGACGGTGAAACAACGCATCGGGCGAAGCTACATCGCGTGTGCTGAAATGGGGCAAGATTTCGCTGCGAGGTCGATCACAACGCGGATGCGTCTATAGTCGCCGCATGCCAATGCGCATTGCCGTCGCGTGCGACCACGCTGGATTTCCGCTCAAGCAGCGCGTGATCGACACCGTCCGCGAGCACGGCCACGAGGTCATCGATCTCGGCACGAATTCGACCGAGCCCGTCGACTATCCCGACTACGCGAAGGCGATCGGCGAGGCGATCTTGCAAGGCCGCGCCGATCGCGGCGTGCTGTTGTGCGGCAGCGGTGTCGGCGCCGCCGTCGCCGCGTGCAAGCTCACGGGCATTCGCGCCGGCGTCTGTCACGACACGTATTCGGCGCATCAAGGCGTCGAGCACGATGACATGAACGTGCTCGCGCTCGGCGCGCGCATCATCGGGCCGGAGCTCATCCCCGAGCTCGTCGGCGCGTACCTGCGCGCGCAGTTCACGCACGAGGAGCGCCACGTGCGCCGGCTCGCGAAGATCGCGGCGATGGAAGCCGCCCGCTAGCTCGCGGCCGCCGCCGTGCGCACGACGAAGTCGACGAACGCGCGGACTTTCGCGGGTGGCAGATGCCGCGACGGGTAGATCACGTGGAGCGGATAGAGCTCGTCTTGCCAGCGCGGAAATAGCGGCACGAGCTGGCCTGCGCGGATGCGGTCGCGGTTGCCGAGCTCCATGATCTGCGCGATGCCGTCGCCGGCGAGACATACGGCGAGGCCGGTCGCGGTGTCGTTGACCGTCAGATGGTGATCGACGTCGACGACGAGGCGCTTGCGGCCGCGATGAAACTCCCACGGGAACGCTCGCCCGCTCGCCGGATCGATGTAGCGAATGCAGCGGTGACGCGCGAGCTCGCTCGGATGGCGCGGCCGGCCGAAGCGCGTGACGTAGCGCGGCGCCGCGCAGGTGAGGATGCGCGTCTCGAGCAGCTTGCGCGCGACCAGCGTCGACGGCGGTAGATCGCCGAATCGCACCGCGGCGTCGAAGCCTTCGGTGACGAGGTTGCCGGCGCGATCGCCGATCACGAGCTCGAGCTCGAGCTCCGGATGCGCCGCGAGAAATTCGCCGAGCCGCGGCCCGAGCACGTACGCGGCGACGAACGCGTGGATCTGCACGCGCAGCTTGCCGCGCACGGTGCCGGCCGCACCCGCAGCATCGTCGATCGCGTCGTGCAGGCCCGCGAGCAACGGCGCGACGCGCGCGTAGAACCGCCGGCCGTCGTCGGTCAGCGAGACGGCGCGCGCCGTGCGATCGAACAGCCGCACGCCGATCTGGTGCTCGATCCGAGCGACCGCGCGGCTGACGCCCGATTGCGTGAGCCCAACGACCTCGCCGGCGCGCACGAAGCTACCGCTGGCGACCACCGCGACGACGACCTCGAGACCTTCAAGCATGCCGTGTACGCATGATTGTAATGTATGACGTGCGCTGGCGTCATGCATGTTTGATCCGCATGCTTGGCGTCATGACGCTGAACAATTCGAAAGTCGTGGTGCTCGGCGGAACCGCCGGCATCGGGTTGGCAATCGCGCGTGGCGCGGCCGCACAGGGCGCGACCGTCGTGATCGCGTCGAGCAATCGCGCACGCGTCGATGCGGCCGTGAAGTCGGTGCCGCGCGCGGAAGGTCACGTCGTCGACCTCCGCGACGAAGCGGCGATCGCGAGCGTGTTCGAGCGCATCGGTGCGTTCGATCACCTGGTCTATACCGCCGGCGACTCGTTGGTGATCGGCCCGCTCGGCGAGCTCGATCTCGCGGCCTCGCGGCGGTTCTTCGACGTGCGCTACTGGGGCGCGCTCGCCGCCGTGAAGCACGCGGCGAAGCGCGTGCGGTCGTCGATCACGTTGACGAGCGGAACCGCGGCGCATCGACCGCATCCGGGCTGGACGCTCGGGGCGAGCGTGTGCGGCGCGATGGAGTCGCTCGGCCGGGCGCTCGCGGCCGAGCTCGCGCCGATTCGCGTCAACGTCGTCACGCCGGGCATCGTCGAGACCGAGCTGTGGGCCGACATGCCCGCCGACGCGCGTGCAGGACTGTTCGAGCAGTTCGCGAAGACGCTGCCGGTGCGCCGCATCGGCCAGCCCGACGACATCGCCGCGATGTACCTCGCCGTGATGACGAACCCGTACGTCACCGGCCAGGCGATCGTCGTCGACGGCGGTGGCGTGCTCGTGTAAGACATCGCGGTTGGCCGAGCGGCTCGTTCATCACGGCGACGGCGTCGAATTCCTGCGAACGGCGCTGCCGGCCGATCACGCGATCGTGACGTCGCTGCCGGATCACAGCGAAGTGCCGCAGCTCGGCGGCGTCGACGCGTGGCGGCGCTGGTTCATCGATACCGTGGCGCTCGCGTGCCGCGCGGTCGCCGACGACGCGGTCGCGATCTTCTATCAAACCGACGTCAAGCACGACGGCCGCTGGATCGACAAAGGCCACATGGTGATGTGCGGCGTCGACGCGGCCGGCAGCTTCGCGCTGTGGCACAAGATCGTGTGCCGCGTGCCGCCGGGCACGACGACGTTCGGTCGCCCGGCGTACACGCATTTCATCTGCGCGAGCCGTACGCGCCGGCTCGCACCCGGCACGTCGACGCCCGACGTGTTGCCGGCGCTCGGCGCGATGACGTGGTCGCGTGCGATGGGCGCGGCGGCGTGCGACGCGGCGGTCGCGTTTTGCGCGTCGATCGGCGCGACGACGATCGTCGATCCGTTTTGCGGCATGGGCAGCGTGCTCGCGGCGGCGAACGCGCGCGGGCTCGCGGCGATCGGCGTCGAGCTGTCGCGGCGGCGCGCCGGGAAAGCCCGCGCGCTGTGAAGCTGCTCGTCTACAACGTCAACTGCCGCAATCCCGACATCGACGGCACGCTCGCGCAGATCGCGCGCATCGACGCCGATCTCGCGCTGCTGCAGGAAATTTCCGAGCCGTGGCAGCGCGCGCTCGAGCACCTGCCCTATCCGCATCGCGCCGTGCACCTCGACGCGCGCGCCTCGGGTGGCCTCGCGCTGCTCTCGCGAGCGCCGGTCGATCACGACGAGCTGATCCCGGCCACGCCCGACGGCTGGTTCCCGGCGCAACGCGCGATCGTCGACGGGTTCGAGATCTTGCACGTGCACTTGCGGCCGGCGATGGACGAGCGCGGCTGGGTCACCGGCTACGTCACGACGCCGCCGATCCGACTGCGCCAGATCGAGAGCTACTGGCGGCACGTCGCAGGTGCGCATCCGGTGATCGTCGCGGGCGACTACAACGAAGAGCCGGCCGGCACGACGTGCGCGTTTCTCGCGGCGCAGGGGCTAACGCGTGCGGTCACGGCCGGCGCGAAGACGTGGCACTACATCCGCGACGGTCGCGAGCTGCTCGCGCTCGACATCGATCACGTCATGCACGACGCGCGCGTGATCGCGAGCGACGCACGCGTGCTCGACGAAGGCACGTCGGATCATCGACCGCTGGTCGTCGAGATCCAGCGCTGAGCGAGCGCGACGAGCATCGCCAAGCGGCGGCCACCGCGCCCAGGCGCGAGCGGCGTTACCGGCAACGCGGCGCAATATGTCTCGAGCGCACCGACCTTGCGCTGCGCCATCCGCTGCGCCGCCACGCGCATGTCGAGCTCGCTGTGCACGCCGAGCAGCTCGGTCGAATACGTGCCCCACGCGCAGATCGGGCTCGCACCGATCCACGCGAGCGCGCGCTCGATCACGTTTGCCTCGCCGGCGCGCAGCGTCGCTTCGTCGAGCTCGGTGTGAAACGTCGTGCTCGGCGCGATCGAGCCGCGCGGCGCCGCGATCAGCGACAGCGTCTCGCCGGTCGCGAGCCGGTGCAGCGCGACGTGGACGACCTCGTCGGGCGGCGAGGCGGCATCGCGGCGCGGCCACGCGTTCGCTTCGGCGACGACGAACACGGCGTTCGGCGGAATCTCCGGCAGCTTCGGCGCCACGACCTTCGTTTCGCGCGGCCGGCGATACGACGTTCGCCGCGGCGCGTTCGCCTGTGCCGCGAGCTGCGCGTCGACCATCGCGTGAAACGGATCGAGCAGCGCGCGAATTCGCGGCGCGTCGCCTTCGAGCGCGCCGAGCACATGCATCAGCGCCTCGATCGTCGAGACGTAGCGATCGTCGGGCTCCTTGCGAATCCGATAGTGCGACGGCTCGGGCGCGGCGAACGCGTAGCGCGGCAGCGCTTGCAACACCGGGCTGCGGTTGACGATGCCGCGCGCTTGCGACCACGTGCCGTCGACGCAGATCAGCGTCACCGGCGACGGCGGCGGCTCGCGCAGGATGTCTTTCGCGCCCGCGCCCGGATACAGCAGGATCGCGTTGTCGAGCACGTCGGCGAGCTTGTCGTGCGTCCATTGCATGCCGACGCGCAGGATCGCGTTCGGCAGCGCGAGGCTCGCCATCCGCGCCGTGCCGATCGGCATGTCGCGCTCGCGCGGGTGCTGCAAGATCACGACGCGCGTCCGCGTGGCGAGCTGCGGCAGCGCGGCGCAATAGCAGACCTTCGTCGGCCGCTTGCAGCGCGCGCACATCGGCCTCGCAACGTCGACGTTTGTCACTTGTCACACGCCGGCGCGTCGATGCGCGCGAGCAGCCACTGCGCGGCCGCGCTCGCCGATTGTTTGTCGCGATCGACCATCGCGTTCGCTTGCCGCATCAGCTCGACCGGCACGTGCAGCGGTGCGAGTGCGCATGTGACGTGCGGATCGGCGGCGATGCGCGCGCCGAGCAAGATCGTCGCGTCGTACGGCGGGAACGCGCCCGCCGGATCGGCGAGCGTCGCGAGATCGTTCGCCGCGATCCGGCCGTCGCTCGAAAACGCCGAGATCGCGTCGACCTCACCGCGCGCGACGGCCTCGTAGAGCAGCGCCGGATCGAACGTCGCCGAGCGCGCGAAGTGCACGCCGTACGCGCGTTGCACCGCCGACCACTCCGCGCGACCCAAGAATTCGTAATCGGCGCCGAGCGAGAGTTGCGGCGCGACGCGCGATAGATCGGCGAGCGTGTGCAGGCCGAGCTTCTGCGCGGTGTCGTTGCGCACCGCGATCGCGTACGTATTCTCGAACCCGAGCGCGATGCTGCGAATGCCGTGCTCGCGCGCGAGCCAACCCTGGATCTCGGCGAGCACTTGCCAGCGCGGCGGGCCGCTCGCGCGATGCATCACGTTCGTCCACAACGTGCCGGTGTAATCGACGTAGACGTCGACATCGCCGCGCACGAGCGCATCGAAGATCACGTTCGAGCCGAGGCTCTGCGCGAGCTCGGCGGAGATGCCGACCGCCGCGAGCCGCGCGCGCATCAGCTCCGCGAGCACGTATTGCTCGGTGAACGTCTTCGCGCCGATCCGCACGTGCGTGATCGCCTGCGGCGCCGCGGCATCGTGGCGCGTCGCGACCAGATCATCGCCCGAGGGGCTGATCGCGCGCGGCAGCACGCCGACGATGATCGCGATGAACAGCGCGAGCGCGGCGAGCGGAATCCACACGCGGTTGCGCCGCCGGCCGGCGAGCGCCATCTCGACCGCGGCCAAGATCGCGTCGAGCGTGAGCGCGAGCGCGGCGGCCGCCGCGACGCCGGCGAGCAGCATCGCGAAGTTGCGCGTCTGCAAGCCGGTGAAGATGTAGTTGCCGAGGCACGCCTGGCCGATCGGCGTCGCGAGCGTCGCCGCGCCGACCGTCCACACGGCGGCGGTGCGAATGCCGGCGGCGATCACCGGCGCCGCGAGCGGAAGCTGCACGAGCCGCATGACCTGGCCGCGCGACATGCCCATGCCGGTTGCCGCCTCGACCGCGGCCGGATCGACGCCTTGCAAGCCGGTCACCGCGTTGCGCACGATCGGCAACAGCGCGTAGAGCGTCAGCGCGACGAGCGCCGGTGCGAAGCCGAACGGCGGCGCGCCGATCGACGCCAGGATCGGCACCATCAGCGCGAGCAGCGCGAGGCCCGGCACGGTCTGCACGATGCCGGTCGCCGCGACGGCGGCTGCGGCGAGCCGCGGCCGGCTACTCGCCGCGATCGCGAGCGGCATGCTGATCGCCGTGCCGAGCACGAGCGCCACGAGTGCGAGCTCGAGGTGCGCCGCGAGCAGCGGCGGCAAGCCGCGCAACAGCTCGGTCACCCGAGCCTCCTGACCAGCTCGGCTTGATCGCGCGCGAGCCCGACGAGCTTCGCGACGTAGTCGTCGGCCGGCTTGCTCGCGAGCTCGTGGGGCGTCGCGATCTGGCGCAGCTCGCCGCGAAACATCACGGCGATCCGATCGGCGAGCGTGAACGCCTCGACCATGTCATGCGTGACCATCACCGAGGTCAGCCCGAGCTCCTTGTGAATTCGCGCGAGCTCGCGCTGCAGGCCCAGCCGCGTGATCGGATCGAGCGCACCGAGCGGCTCGTCGAGCAGCAAGAGCTCGGGCTTCGCGGCGAGCGCGCGTGCGACGCCGATGCGCTGGCGCTGGCCACCCGACAGCTGCTCGGGATAGCGCGTGCCGACGTCGGGCAAGCCGACGAGCTGCAGCAGCTCCGCGACGCGCGCGGCGATAGCGGCATCGCTCCAGCGGAGCAAGCGCGGCACCGTCGCGACGTTGTCGGCGACCGTCAGGTGCGGTAACAGCCCGACGTGCTGGATCACGTAGCCGATCCGACGGCGCAGCGCGACGACGTCTTCGCCGCGAACATCTTTGCCCGCGACGCGTACGACGCCCGCATCGGGCTCGACGAGCCGATTGATCATCTTGACCAGCGTCGTCTTGCCGCTGCCCGACTCGCCGAGCACCGCGACGAACTCGCCCTTCGCGACGGTCAGCGACACGCCCTTGACGGCAAGCGCGTCGCCGAAGCGCTTGACGACGCCCTCGAGCTCGATCACGCACGCAGCGTATCAGCTCGCGCGGTGGTACGTCCCGACGAGCAGGCCGCGCGCGATCGTATGACCCGACAACGCGTCGACGACCGCCGACCGGCCGGGGTGCGGGCCGAGTTCCGGATCGTGATCGATCGCGAAGACTTGAACCACGTAGCGATGATCGCCGTGGCCCGGTGGCGGATCGGGCGGCAGCCACGCCGCCGAGAAGAACGAGTTGCGACCGACCGCGAGCGCGGCGCCGTGCTCGCGCAACGCGCCCTCGACGAGCTTGCCGTTGCTCGGCGCGAGGCGCACCACGATGCCGTGAACGAGCGGCATCGGCGACGGGCTATCGGCATCTTCGATCACGATCGCGATCGAGCGCGCCGAAGCGGGCACGTCGTGCCACGCGATCGGCGGCGAGACGCCGGCGCCGTCGGCCGTATATCTCGCCGGGATCGCCTCGCCCTCGTGAAACGCTGGGCTCGTGACGATGATCGACGTCGGCGCGGTCGCGATGCCCGCGCGCAGCGCGACGATGCGATCGAACCCGGAACGAACGCGATCGAGGCCGCGCCCGACGAACGCTGGGATCTTCTCGAGCATGATCCAAGCTTGACGGCTGCGATCGAACCAGCAAGCGAGCGCTTCCGCTCAGTAGCGGCGGCGCCACAGCATGTCGACGCC
>DASXEF010000848.1:0-7496 GCA_036490255.1 Kofleriaceae bacterium | reverse complement strand
ACGGATCGGGCTCGGGATGACGCTGCAGAAGGTCGCGCCCGATCGCTGGACCGTGCACATCGATCCGAACGCCGGCACGGCGCGGATCGAGCGCAAGCGGTAACGAGGCCGAAGCCTGTCGTAGACCCGTACGCCGCGGTCGATATGGCCGAGCTGTGCCGGAAATATGTACGTACGTCCGCATGCGTATGTACGTACGTCCGCATCGGCTGGGTGTGGCTACGCCTCACGCCTCGCGCCTCGGCGCTCGGCGCTCGGCGCTTGGCGGCGCTTGGCGCTCGGCGCTCGGCGCTCGGCTGGCGCCGCGACCTCGTTGGTCGTGCGCAACATCGACGCTTGGACTCGCCGGCTAATCCCAGTTGTCGTCGGTCGAATTCGCGGGCGCCGGGATGGTCGCGGGTTGCTGCGAGTCGCGGCGCACGCGCGTGGCGCCGGTCGGATCGTTCGCTTCGTCGAGCAGGCGCGCGCCTTCCATCAGCAGATGCGTGGTCGATGCGTTGACGCGATCTTCACCTTCGACCACGCACGTGACGAACTCGAATTCGCCCGCCGACCACGTCAGTAGGTAATACACGCAGTCGGCGTCGACCGGCTCGTCGAGCCCGTCGAGCCGCGCGTGGACCACGCGGCCCTCGCGGACGAGGATCTGCGCGTTCGTGCCTTCGGGTGCGCGGAGCTGGAGCAAGCCGGTCTTGCGCTCCATCTCGATCAGCACGAGCAGCGAGCTGAGGCCGACTTGCGACAGGTCGCCGCGCAGGCCCGACGAGTTGATCTGCTCTCGGGTCTCTTGCACCGTCTGCTGCGTGCGGCGCAGCGTCTTGGCGACGCGCAGGTCGAGCTCTTCGAACCGAAACGGCTTGGTGACGTAGTCGTCGGCGCCGAGCCGAAATCCTCGGATGCGATCGTCTTCCGACGACAACGCGGTCAGAAAAATCACGGGCATCATCGCGAGCGCTTGATGTGCGCGCAGCTGGCGCACGAGCGACCAGCCGTCGATCTTCGGCATCATCACATCGGTGATCAGCAGATCGGGCGGCCGTGCCAGCGCGCGGGCGAGGGCGTCCTCGCCGTCGACCGCAGTCTCGACGCTGTAGCCCCGTTTCTCGAGCACGGTCGCGACCATGCGCAAGATCCAGGCGTCGTCATCTGCGACCAGGACGTGCGGAGCCATGCGCTCGCTGCAGGTTAACACGCTTAGTCAGCTGGCGCGCGTGAGACTCGCTTCGCGCCGTCGACGGTTACGCTGCGTGATGTTGACGCGATTCGCCGCATGCGCGATGCCCATCATCGCGAGGCCGATCAGCGCGATCGCGATGCTCCGCGCACGACCGAGCATCGTCACGAACAAGCCGTGCGCGCCGGATGCACCGAGCACGTCGAACAGCGCGTAGTTGCTGCCGTCGGCGACGCCGAGCCCGAACGGCACGAGCGCCGAGACCCAGCTGACCAGCACGCCGACGGAGAGCACGCCGACGAGCACGGTCGGTGTGATGTGCACGCCGACCGCGTGGAGCACGGTCGCGGTCGCACACCACGCGACGAGCCGCGACACGAGCAGGATCGCGAGGCCGCCGCGCGTGCCCGGCGATTGATCCGAGTGCAGCTCCTTGAGGTGCGTGTCGAGGCTCTCGATCTGCTTCTGCCACGACGCGACGCGTGCGGCCGACAAGATCTTCATGCGGCGCAGCGCGCCGGCCGCCGTGCCGACCGCGCCGCGGTGGATGATCACGCCGAGCACGATCACGAGCGGAACCAGGATCGCGAGCGCGATCCACACCACGATCGCGAGCTCGCGCGGCAAGTGCACGACGAGCGCCGTGATCGGCACGCCGATCATCACGATCGCGACCGAGATGTAAAACGTCGCGAGGTTGAACAACACGATCGACGACAGCACGCGATCGCGCGGCGCATGCGTCACGAGCATCGCGACCTTCGTCGCTTCGCCGACCACGCCGCCGGGCACGAAGATGTTGATCGCGCGGCCGCTCGCCTGCGCGCACAGCACGCGCCAGTACGACACCATGCGCGCTTCGGGGCGCATGAACTGGTGGATCGCGGCGGCGTCGAGGCACAAGCCGATCACGTCGAGCCCGACAATCACGCCAAACCACGCGCCGACACCTTGGAGCACCTGCTGCGCGTTTGCCCAGCCGAGCTTGTTGAGCAGCACGGCGAGCCCGATCGTGCCGCCGGCGAGCACGACCAAGTTGAACAGGTGGCTCGCGAGGTGATGATCGGGCGGCAGCTCGTCGGCGGGGTCGGTCACTTCGACTCCGCGGGCGGTGAGCCGGCGTGGCTCGGTGCGGGATCGACGCGCAACGCGGTGACGGTCCACGCGCCGGCGAGCTTCTGCGCGAGCTGGCCGCCGCGCGTAACGACCGCGACGCGGCCGGATTTGTCGGCGACGACCCCGACGATCGGCGTCGCGAGCGCCGGCAACGCGTCTTTGCTGACCGCGCCGGCCTTGACGATCGCGAGCTCGCGCGCGCTCGCGGCGTAGACGACGTCGCCGATGACGGTGGCGGCTTGAACGTGAAAGCCGAGCGGCCACGCGACGACGGCGCCGGAATCGAGATCGATCACGCCGCGCGATGTCAGCGCCCACTTCGCGTCGAGCAGCTCGTCGACGTGCTGCGGCGCTTTCGCGAGCGGCTTCCACGTTCCGTTGTCGAACCGCGCGAGCCCGCGGTCGGTCTCGATCGCGATCGCTTTCGAGCTCGCGCCGAGCGCGAGGACGTTCGCGGGTGCATCGCCGAGCTTCGTCGCCTTGCCGCGCGCGAGCATGAACACGCCGCGACCGACGGCCGCCGTCGCGCGTTCGCCCCGGCCGAGCGTCGCGATCGCGTGCAAGCCGAGGTTCATCACGCTCCAGCCGGTTTTCGGCAACAGCTCGAACGGCGGCGCCTTGTCGACCGCGACGAAGATCGCGTCTCGACCGGTCGCGGCGACGACCTCGCCCGCGATGCCACCGTCGTGCTGCGAGACGCCGGCCACGAACACGTCGCCGGTCTTGTCGATCGCGATCGGGCTCGTCGCAGGACCCGCGAGCGCGACGATCACGATCGGCGCGAGGATCACTTCGCCGAACCGGCCGAGCCCGTTGCAGAACCGATCGCGTGCGACGAGGTCTTCTCGAAATCACACTTGGCGAGCTCGTCGAGCGTCGTCGCCTTGACCGCGCACTCGACCGATTCCTTGGTCGAGCCGCCGCGGCAGCGCCGCACTTCGCCTTGCATCTCGGCAGGCGTGTTGAGGTTGTCGGTGCCGAGGAGCACTTCCATGTTGTGCAGCGCCTTCTCGCACGACTCGGGCGTCGGCTTGTCGCACGCGCCGAGGATCAGGGCACACAACAGAAAGCGCTTCATGCCCACGACTCTAGCAGCCCTCGCGCGCGGTCGAGATCTTGGCCGGTGTCGATCTCGCGCCAGTCGCCGTCGACCAGCACCGGATCGATGCGAATCCCAGTGTCGATGAGCTCCTGCCACAGATCGGTCAAGTACGCGTTGCGATAGCGCGCCGCGCGCTGGAACGGCTCGTCTTCGCGGCCGGCGTAGCGCTTGGCGAGCGCATCCAGCGTGTTCGCGACGATGCGCGCACCGCGCTCGCCGAGCCGAGAGAGCCCGATGAACTCGCCGATCGCGTCGTCGGGCGACAACGCGCGCTTGCCGACGCGCGCGACGGAACCGTCCGGCATCAGATCGGCGACTTCGCCTTCGTCGAGCGGATGCTCGGTGCGGCCGTCGTAGATCGTCCGGAACTCGCGATCGATCACGAGGCCGATCTCGGCGGTCGATCTCGCCGCGGCGGCTGCGACCGCCGGCGTGAACACGATGTCGCTGTAGGTCAGATACGTCGGCCGATTGATGAACTGCCGCGCATGCGCGAGCGAGAGCAGCACGTTGTTGGTCTGCCAGTCGTGGTTGTCGACGAACGTCGCGTTGGGGACCAGCGTGCGCACGAACTGCTCGAGCACGTCGCCGCGATAGCCGCGCACGACGACGAGCTCGGTGACGCCGACGCTCGACAACGCCTTCCACACCCAGCCCAAGATCGGCGTGCCCGCGACATCGACCATGCACTTCGGCACCTCGTCGGTGTGCGCGCCGAGCCGCTTGCCGCGCCCGGCGGCGATCAAGATCGCGCGCGTGATCATGTCGCGACGCCCGGCGGTGCCCCGAACTTGCCGAGCTTGAGCAAGATCGACGCGAGGCTCTTGAGCAGATAGAGCGCGTTGACCGCGCCGTAGACGTAGAAATAGAGATCGATCCGGTTCGCGAGCGCGACGATCCACAAGTACTGCGGGTAGTGCACGACGATGCGCGCGAGCCACTCGACGCCCGACAGCGCGCGCCCGATCGGACCTTTGCGACCGCCGGTCGCCGCGGGCTGGCCGTCTTCGGTCGGCGGCTTCGCGCCGTATTCGGGCCGGCGCATGAAGCTCGTCAGCGCGATGCCCGACGCGAGACAGAACAAGCCGCCGATGCCGATCAGCAGCATCCTCGGATCGTTCGTCGCCCGCCACATCCGCACGGCGACCGCGCCGTAGAGCAGCATCGCCTTGAGCTCGTCCATCAAGAAGTCGAGCAGGTGGCCGAGCGGCGAGGCCCACTTGCGCAGCCGCGCGAGCATGCCGTCGGCGCAATCGAGCACGAACGACAGCTCGAAGAGCAGCGCCGAGGACACGACGCCGACCCAGCCCGGGCACAGCGCGAACCCGGCGCACGCGATCGCGGCGATGACCGCCGACAGAAACGTCACCTGATTCGGCGTGATCGGGGTGCCGCGCAGGACGTAGACGACCAGCGCTGCCGGCGGGCGCGCGACCCACTCGGTGAACCAGTTGATGTCCTGCTTCTTCTTCGAGGCGCGATAGATCGCAGCGACTTCGGAGGCCATCCAGTTGCGCGCAACCTACCAGATCGGTGCGCGTCTTGCGCAGCGCGAGTCGATGCCGATTGGTGTTGCTCCCGACGAGCCGCCTCGATAGGTTGCCCGCGAGCTAACAACCGCAAGCCCGGCGAATGCCGGGCGCGCAGCACTGCCGAAGGCGGCGCGAAGTAACAAAGACAGAGGGGTTTAGGATGCAGGAGCACACGATCCCCGAGTCTCTCATCGAACAGATCCGTACGGGCCGAGCGGCCCTGGTCGTCGGTGCGGGAATCGGAGTCCCGAGCTGGAAACAATTGCTCGAGCGGATGACGAAGACGCTCGAAACGCGTGGCCGCGAAGGCGACGAGACCGCGACGAAGGATCTCGAGAAGCTGCTCAACAAAGGCAGCCTCGTCCGCGCGATCGGCTTCTTGGCCCGCGCGCTCGGCGAAGATCAATGCGACCGCATCGTGCAGGAGATGTGGGCGGCGCCCGCGGAGACTCCGGCGTTGCCCGCGCTGCTCGCGCAGCTGCCGTTCCGCCACGTGTGGACCACGTTCCCCGGCGATATTCTCGAGCACGCGTTCGAGACGCGCTCGCCCGAAGAGTGGCCGGCCTCGCGCGTGGTCTCGTACCAGGAGCTCGGCGAGCTGTCGAAGCGGCGGCGCACGCTCGTCAAGCTGCTCGGCAACTTCGACTCGTACGTCGTCACGCCGCGCAGCATTCGCCGCGCGCTGTCGCACGCGGTCGATCTCAAAGACTACATGCGCGAGCTCTACGTCGACGGCTCGCTCGTGTTCGTCGGGTTCCGCTACGGCGATCCCGATCTCTCGATGTTGCTCGACCGCGTGTTCGGCATGTTCGAGCCGCCCCGCGGCACGCACTATTTCTTGGGCGCCGGCATGGGCCCGGTCTCGGTCGACGAGCTGATGGCCGATCACCACGTCGAGGTCGTCAACCTCGCGGGCCGCGGCGCCGACGAGGTCGCCGAGCGCAGCGTGATCGAGTGGCTCGAGAAGCTGCAGTCATCGTGCACAGCGGCGAACGTCTCGCTCGCGCAGACGCGGCCCGACGCCGACGACGCCGAAGGCTGGATCGAATTGCTCGCCGCCGGCGGCGACGAAGCCGCCGAAGCTCGCGACGCGCTCGACTTCATCGAGCGCAAGGCGCGCGATGCCAAGCAGTGGGAGACCGTCGTCGAGGTGTTGCTCGGTCGGATCGAGACGCAAGAAGCCGCCGAGCGCGCACAGACGCTCGTCCAGCTCGCGCTGGTCTACGAAGAGCACGTCGGCGATCTGAAGCGCGCGTTCGAGGCCGTCACGACGGCGTGCCAGGTCGCGCCGGATAACGACGTCGCCGCGGCGCTCGCCGAGAAGCTCGCCGGTGCGACCGGCAGCTGGACCGAGCTCGTCGCAGAAGCGTCGGAGATCGCGACCGAAGCCACGGATCCGCTCGTCGCCTCGCAATGGTGGGGACGGCTCGGCGGCTGGTACGCGACGAAGCTCGACCGCGTCGACTACGCGCTGCCGAGCCTGCGCCGCGCGATCGAGCTCGACGCGACGAACCGCGACGCGCACGCCGGCCTCGCCGACGCGTATCGCAAGCAACAGAAGTGGGCCGATCTGGCCGAGGCGCTGCGTGCGCGCGTGGTGATCGAAGCCGACGACGTGACCGCGAAAGCGGCGCTGCTCGTCGAGATCGGTCAGCTCGACGAGACCCAGCTCGCGTCGCCCGCAAAGGCGATCGACGCCTACGAAGCCGCGATCGAGCTGATGCCGAGCGAGGTCGCGTTCGGCGCACTCGAGCGGCTGTATCGCCGCGACGAGCGCTGGGCCGATCTGGCCAAGGTGCTCGATCACCGCGCCGATCTCGCGACCGATCCGGCGCACGCCGCCGCGATCCGCCGCGAGCTCGCAACGCTGCGCGCCGAGAAGCTCGGCGATCTCGAGGGCGCGATCGCGCGCTACGAAGCCGCGGTCTCCGAAAATAACGCCGATGCGAGCGCGCTCAAGGCGCTCGTCGAGCTCTACGACAAGACCGGCCGCACCGAAGACTACCTGCGCACGATGGAGCGCCTCGGTCAGGTCGCGCCCGAAGGCGAGCGCGTGGCGGCGCTGCGCAAGCTCGCCAGCGAGCTCGAGGATCGCGAGCCCGCGCGCGCGATCGACGCGTACGAGAAGCTGCTCGAGGTCGAGACCTCCGACGAAGCATTCCGTGGGCTCGAGCGCTGTCTGCGCCACGAGTCGCACTGGCGCGAGCTCGTCGCCGCGCTCGGCCGTCACGTCGCGGCCGTGAAGACGCCCGCGCAACGCGTCGAGCTCTATCTCGACAAGGCACAGATCGCCGAGCGCGAGCTCGTAGATCTGCCCGGCGCGATCGATGCGCTGCTCGAAGTGATCGCGATCGACGAGCACGACAAGACCGCGCTCGCGGTGCTGCCGCGGCTCTACGTCAAGGCCGAGCAGTACGACCGCGCGATCGACGCGCTCGTGCGTCACGCGGCCGTGCAGGGTGATCAGGGTGCGGCGCTCTACGCCGAAGCCGGATCGCTCGCCGCCGACAAGCTCGGCGATCACGAGACCGCGCTGCGCCATCTCGACAAAGCCGTCGCGCTCGATCCCGAG
>DASXEF010000844.1:0-10407 GCA_036490255.1 Kofleriaceae bacterium | reverse complement strand
ATCCACGTCCTCGGCGAGCTCGGCTTCGGCTTCCTGCGCAACACGATCAAGCTCGACGATCCGATGATGGGCATGGATACCGACGTCGTCGCGCAAGGCCCGCTGCTCGTCGGCGGCGGCATCGGCTACGGCAAGAAGCTCGGCGACATGGTGCGGTTCACGGCGGATCTCGGCGCGATCGTCGGGCTCGCGGTCGTCAGCACGATCGGCGCGGCGCCGATGAACAACGGCGTCTCCGTCGACGCGTCGGTCGGCTTCCAGTTCGGCCTGTTCTGATCGATTGCGCACGCTGTTCCTCGACGTCGATGGCGTCCTGAACCGCACGGGGTTTCGGCCAGACGCATCGCTCGGGCTTCGGAGTTGGATCGAGCCCGAGCTCGCGCGTCGCCTGTCCGACGTCGTGCGGCGCATCGGCGCGCAGCTCGTGCTCGCGTCCGACTGGCGGCGCGGGCGCGATCTCGACCTGTTGCGCGACGAGCTGCTCGCTGCGGGCATCGACGGCGTCTTGGTCGGCGCGACGCCGGTCATCGCCGGCGGATCGCGTTGGCACGAGATCGAGGCGTACATGACCGAGCACGCGATTCCGCCGGCGGACGTCGTCATCGTCGACGACGGCTACGAAATGGGCACGCTCGCCGCGCGGTTCGTTCGCGTCAGTCCGCTCAACGGCCTCGACGACACAGCGGCTCGCGCGATCGTCGCGTTGTTCGATCCTGCCTAGTGCCGTGGATTGGAAGCTCGCAGGCAGCGAGTGTGATCGCAACTCGGCGAAAAGCGAGCTGCGTGGGGTGGGTTCCGAGCGAGTAGGCCATCCGCCGGCCGTGTCAAACCGGCACCGACGCATCGCAGCCTCCGAGCGAAGGGGCCCACTCCACGCGCGAGCGATCGCCGAGTTGCGATCACGCGAGCGATCGTGACCGCGAGCTTCAGTTCCTCGGCGCTAGCTGAGCAGCGCGCGCAGCGGGTGCAGCACGATGTGAATCTCGCCGGCGGTGACCTCGGCGGCGCTCGGCGCGGGGCTGAGCACGACGGCGGCTTCGACCACGCGGTCGCCGCCTTCGTTGAGATAGATGACGCGCTTGAGCGGCGCGCGCCGCGTCGCGACGAGCTCGAGATCTTCGAACAGCGTCGGATAGACCTCGGGCAGCGCCGAGTCGCGCAGCTCGAGCCCGCCGGCGTCGCCGGCGGCGCCCAAGAATTCGAGGAACGCCGGGTTCGCGGCGCGCACGCGGCCGGCGATATCGCACGACGCCATCGGCAGCGGCACCGCGCCGAACAGCTCGGCGCCGGCTTTCATGCGGTGATCGTGCTCGCGGCGTTCGCGCGCGGCATCCGGCGCCAATGCGCGGCGCCTCGGCGCGCCGCCTTGCTCCATGCCGAGCATGCCCATCAGCGTGCGCAGCTCGTACATGAACGCGGGCACGTCGTGATGGCGCTTCGTCGGATCCTTCGAGGTCGCGCGCGCGATGATCGCGTCGGCGCGCTCGTCGAGCGGCTCGTCGAGTAACTTCGACGGCGGCGGCAGCGCCTTCGTGCGCTGCTTCTCGAACACCGTCTTGGTATCGCCGGTGAACGGCAGCGCGCCGGTGAGCAGCTCCCAGAACACGACGCCCATCGCGTAGATGTCACTCGCCTGCGACGCCGGTGCGCCGTCGATGCGCTCGGGCGCGAGATACTCCGGCGTGCCGTCGAGGCCGTCGTCGCGGCCGAGATCGGCGCGTGACAATCCGAAGTCGAGCAGCTTCGCGAGCCGGCGCTGGGCCGGGGTGCGGACCAAGAAGATGTTCTCGGTCTTGATGTCGCCGTGCAGGATCTGGCGGCCGTGGATGAAGCGCACGGCATCGCCGACCTGCCACATCACGTCGCACGCGACTTTCGGCGTGAGCCGGCCCGATGCGCGCAGCTTCGCGTGCACGGTCTGGCCTTCGAGCAGCTCCATGACCATGAACAAGCCGAACGTCTCGTCCTGGCCGAAGTCGACGATCGAGCAGATGTTGTCGTGGGTCAGCGCCGAGGCCAGACGCGCCTCGCGATAGAACAGCTCGCGGATCCGCGGGTTCGTCGCGATCGCGCTCTTGATCAGCTTCAACGCGAACGCTTTGCCGAGCGCTTGATGGCGGACGCGCATCACGCGGCCCATGCCGCCGCGGCCGAGCTGGCCGTCGACGACGTAGCGACTGCCGATCACGTCGCCGGCACGTGCACCGCGCGGGCGTGCATCGAGCTTCGGGACCGGTGTGGTCTCGAGATCGACGTCGACGAGCGGCGCCACCGAGCCCGTGGCAGCGGCTTCGAGCTCGCTCGCGACGTAGCTCGAGCGCGACAGCACGCTGCGCGTGACCGAAGGCAGCAGCGTCTCGTGACCCTCGCGTTCGACCGGCTCACTGTCGAGGTCGAAGTCCGAAGAGCCCGGCATGCCGATCGACTGTACGCCAAACCGGTCGAGTCGGGCTATAAACCCGCAAATGGACGAGTCGAGATTCGACGAGCAGGCACACGACGAGCTTCGCCGCATCGAGGACGCGTTCGCCGACGTCGATCCCGACGCCGTCGAGGTCACGACCAGCGACGGCGTGTTGCGGCTCGAGCTGCGCGACGGCACCAAGATCGTGATCAACAGCCACCGCGCCGCGCGGCAGATCTGGCTCGCTGCGGTCGCGTCGGCGTGGCACTTCGATCCGACCGCCGACGGCAGCTGGCGCTCGCCCAAGTCCGGCGACGAGCTGCGAGCGACGCTGACGCGGCTCGTCCGCGAGCACGCCGGGCTCGACCTCGCACTGTAGTATCCTCGCGTCATGGCCGAGTCGCAGATCGTCAGCGTGATCCGGGTGTGGGCGGCCGTTGCGTGGGCCGACGGCGTGCTCGCCGAGGCGGAAGCCGAAGGGTTGCGCAGATTGATTCGCAACGCCGACCTCACGGCCGGCGAGCGCACCGATGCGACGAAGCTGCTCGATGCGAAAGTCGAGCTGCCGCAGCTGTACTTGCAGAACGTCAACGCCGAGGCGCGCCGCGGGATCTATCGCGCCTCGTGCCGGATGGCGATCGTCGATCACGTGTTCGCGCACGCCGAGCGCAAGATGCTCGACCGGCTGCAGACGATGCTCGGCATTCCAAAAGAGATCGCGCACGAGATCGAAGCCGACGTGCCGGGCCTCGAGGTGTAATGCAGAAGCGTCACTCGATTCGCCATCTAGCGTGGCGCAGCGGGGTGGCGATGGTGTCGGACGGGTTGATGCTGAGTGGTTTGTATCCGCTCGGCGTGCACGCGTGGCGCAAGCTCAAGGGCGAGCCCGTCGGCTCGATGAAATCCGCGCTCGCCGAATGGGCGATGGCGCTCGCGGTCTCCGCGCTGCGACCGGCGGGATTTTTGCCGCTGCCGGGTGCGAACGCGACCGGGCCACGGCCGATCGTGATGCTGCACGGCTACGCGATGAACCGCGCGAACTTCGTCGTGCTCGCGCGCCGGCTCGCCGCCGCGGGGCTCGGCCCGATCTTCGGGTTCGAATATTGGACGCTCGGCCGCGTCGCCGCGGGCGCACGCCAGCTCGGCTGGTTCATCGATCGAGTGCGCGAAGCGACCGGCGCCGACGAGGTCGACATCGTCGGCCACTCGATGGGCGGCGTCGTCGCGCGTTACTACTTGACGTTCGGCGGCGGCGATCGCCACGTGAATCGGTTGATCACGCTCGGCTCGCCGCATTTTGGCACCGATGTCTCCGCGGTCAGCATCGGCCACGCGAGTCGCGAGCTGCTCGCGCGCAGCCAGCT
The DNA here is from genome assembly GCA_036490255.1 of Kofleriaceae bacterium. GTDB lineage: Bacteria > Myxococcota_A > Polyangia > Haliangiales > Haliangiaceae > JABFXX01. The sequence goes on along the minus strand of DASXEF010000844.1, from coordinate 6,639 downwards.
GATCACGCGGCTCGCCGCGTCGCCGATGTTGCAGCACGCGCGGGTGACGACGATCTTGTCGGAGTCCGACGTGCTCGTGCCGGCGTCGAAGCAGCCGTCGCTCGCCGGCGCCGAGCGCATCGTCTATCCCGATCTCGGCCACGTGTCGCTGCTCGGCTCGCGCCGCGTCGCGGCGGCGATCATCGAGCGGCTCACCGAGCCGGCACAAGCTGCGACAAGCACGACCCAGCTCGGTGCATGAGGCACGAGTCGTCGCGCTCGTGCGCGTCGCGGCGCACCGACTGCACCTTCGCGACGCCGCCGTGCTTGAACAGCTCGGTCAACGCAGCGTCGCTGTCGTCGTCGCGCGCGCCGCTGCACGGATAGATCGCGACGCCGCCGGTGAAGCGCGCCGGCCAGCGATCGCCGTCGTCGCGACGGACGAGCAGCATCGCGCCGTGCTTGAGCGCCTCGGATGTCATCGGCACGTGCAGGCGACCGCCGGGCGCCACGTGATCGAGCCACGCCGGCATCAGCTTCGTCGCGCCGCAGTTGATGAAGCCGATGTCGAACGCGCCCGGATCGCACGTCGCGCCATCGCCCGCGACGACGCGCACGTTCGGCCACGTCGCGAGGTTCACGCGCGCTCGCTCGGCGAGCTCGGCGTCGGCTTCGATCGCGATCACGCTGCCGCTCGGGCCGACCGCGTCGGCGATGATCGCGGTGTAATAGCCGACACCCGCTCCGACGTGCAGCGCGCGATCACCGCGCTTCGGCTCGAGCGCGTCGAGCCACGTGATCACCGCCGACGGCTGACCGTTGTTGAGCTTGCGCGCGGGATCGATCGCGACGAGCACGTTGTGATAGAGCCGGCGCGGGTCGGCGTCCGGGGTCGTGCGGTACGACACGTCGCCGACCGGCCGTGGGCGGACGATCTGCCACGGCCCCGGTCCCAAGAACGCCTCGCGTGGAACGCGTGCGAGCGCGTCGATCAGCGCATCGCAGCGAATCTCCGCGACTTCGCGAATCTCTTCCGCGTACCACCGCCTCGCATCGTCGACCGTCGCCGCCATGTGTCCGACTGTAACGCAAGCTTTCTTCACGAACGCCCACACATCTCCGCAACACGCGCCGCGCATCGTAGAGCCATGGAAATGACTCCACCGGTTCCGACCGACGTCCAACTCGCCGCGCGCGCGGAAGCCGCCGGCGATGCGGCGACGGCGCTCGCGCACTTGATGCGCGCGCACGCAGCCGCTCGCACGAACAAGCGCGACCACGCGCGGCTGCACTGGCTCATCGCGCGCTTTCACGCGCGCCAGGGCGCGCCGCTGCGCACGCTGCAGCACGTCTCGCTGAGCATGATCGCGTCCGCGGGCTGAGCTACAACAACTTGACGAGCCGCGTGACGACGTTCGGCCGGCCGATCTTCTGCGTCGTCGTCGCTTCGTAGACGAAGCCTTCGCGCATCCAGAACGCGAGCGCGCGACGGTTCTGGTCCTGCACGATCAACCGCAGCGCGCGTCCACCGCGTTCGCGCGCGTAGGCTTCGCCGTACGCGAGCAGCTCGCGGCCGAGGCCGTTGCGGCGCGCTTCGGGCGCGATCACGAGCAGCGATAGGTACCACGCGTTCGGCTCGGGATAGCCGTCGTAGAGATCGAGCAGCGCGACGAGCTCGCCCTCGAACACGCCGAGCACGTGCTTGCGATCGATCGTGCCGCCGGGCGGCACTTCATCGAGCAGCTCGCGCGCGAAGCCGGGCGGTGGCGCGACGCCTTCGACGAGCTCCCAGAAGTCGCGGCAGCGCTCGTGAAAGCGCTGGACGAGCGCCTCCTCGTCGCGCTCGATCGCGCGAACGTTCACGTCGCGAACAACGTCGCCATCGTCGCGCGGCGGATCTCGACGTCGACGAGCTCGCCGATCGCGCCGACACCGGCGGGCAAGATGACGGTCTTGAAGCCGTCGGTGCGGCCGATCAGCTGCGCCGGATCGCGCTTGCTCGGCCCGGTGACGAGCACGCGCTCGCGGCGGCCGACGTGCGCGGCGAACACCTCGGCGCTGATCTGCTCTTGCAGCGCGACGATCTCGGTGAGTCGCTTCGCTTTGAGCGCGGGCGAGATGTCGTCGGCGAGCTTCTTCGCGGCGAACGTGAGGTCGCGCTCGGAGTACGCGAACATGAACGCGCTGTCGAAGCGCAGCTCGCGCATGAGCGCCAGCGTTTGTGCGTGATCGTCGTCGGTCTCGCCGGAAAATCCGGTCAGGATGTCGGTCGACAGCGCGATCCCGGGCATCGCAGCGCGCAGCGCGCCGACGATCGCTCGATAGTCGGCGACGGTGTAGCCGCGGCGCATGCGCTCGAGCACGACGTCGGAGCCCGATTGCACCGGCAGGTGGACGTACTTGCAGATCTTCGGCGTCTCGGCGATCGCGGCGATCACGTCGGCGGAGAAGTCGACCGGATACGGCGACGTGAACCGGATGCGCTCGATGCCGTCGATCTGCGCGACCGCGCGTAGCAAGTCGGCGAACGATGCGTCGTCGTAGCGATACGAGTTGACGGTCTGGCCGAGCAGCGTAACCTCGCGATAGCCGGCGTCGGCGAGCTCGCGGACCTGGCGCAGGACTTCACGCGGCGATGCGCCGCGCTCGCGACCGCGCGTGAACGGCACCACGCAGAACGTGCAGAACTTGTCGCAGCCGCGCTGGATCGTGACGAAGCCCGACGTGCCGTCGCCGCCGATCACGCCGGAGAGGCCCTCGTAGGTTTCGGCTTTGTCGAGCCGCACGTCGATCAACGGATGGTCATGCGCGGCACGTGCGGCGGCGAGCAGCTCGGGCATGCGGCGATAGCTATCGGGGCCGGCGATCACGTCGACGGCCGGCGCCTTGTCGGCGAGGCCTTCTTTGAGGTGCTCGGCCATGCAGCCGACGATCGCGAGCACGGTGCCGGGCCGCTTGCGCTTGTGCGCGCCGAGCTCGGCGGCGCGGGCGAGAACGCGGTCCTCGGCTTTTTCGCGCACCGCGCACGTGTTGACGACGATCACGTCGGCGTCGTCGGCGCGATCGGCGGTCGCGTAGCCGGCGTCGGCGAGCACGCTGCCGATCAGATCCGAATCGGCGACGTTCATCTGGCAGCCGTAGGTCTCGACGAACACGCGCGGCGCGTTCGCAGCCGGGACCGGCCGCGAGACGGCCTGCGCCGCGCGCTTGCCGAGTGGAACCAGCCGCTCCGTCATGACGCCGCTAGGTACCACGTTATTCGTAAGGCGCGAAGTGCTGCGTCGACGTGCGCCTGGCGTCGAACACGGCGAGCTCGTCGGGCGTGAACGCGCCCGGCGTGCCCGCGGCGAGATGCGCCGCGATCCAGCCGATGACCTGCATGCGCGCACGTGCGCCGGCGTCGGTCTCGCTGCATTCGTCCCACAGCTCGAACACGTCGGCGTGCAGCTCGGCGACGGTGCGCGCGTCGAGCTTCGCGATGCCGCCGGCAGTCGCGATCGCCGCGGTCAAGCCGGCGAGGTTGTCGCGCATCAGCACCGCCGACTGCGCGAGCTGTTGTTGGCGATAACGCTCGCCGCGCTCGGCACGTTCGTCGCGCGTGGCGTCGAGCAGCTCGAGCTTGCGCGACGCGTACACGTCGATGCCGTGGCGATGCCCGAGCCACGACGTGATGTCCAAGCGCCCGGTGAGAATCCCGACGGTCACCGCATCGCCGCCTTTGCCCGTCGTGAGCGTGCTCTTGTTGACCTTCGGTACGGCGGCGAGCGCGTCGTCGCAAAACGAATCGCCCCACGCATCGCACTGACCCGGTTCGGCTTGCAGGTGTTGCGCGAGATCTTTGGTTCGGCCGTAGCGCTCGCCGGCGTACGGATCTTCTTGCCACTCGTTGATCAGGTTGCCGACGCCACGGACGGCGTCGCCCAGGTGCAACACCGGCAGCGCGAAGTGGATATCGATATCGGGCTTGTCGTGGATGTGCGCGGTGCCGTCGCGCTCGACGTCGATCATCGCGGTCGCGTCGTCGATCTGCGCGGTGCCGCCGGTGCCGGGAACCTCGCGAAGCCGGCCGGTCTCGTGAGCCGGCGGTGCGAGCTCCGCGACGCCGGCGATGCGCTCGAGCGATTCGCTGGTCGCGTGGAGATCGATGCCGCGCATCGCCAGCGTCTTCACCGCGTCGGTGCCGGATTCTGCCGTCGACCCCGATGTCGATGTCGTCGCGGACTGCGATGTCGATGCCGATGCCGACGCCGATTCCGCCCGCGATGTCGCGATCGCCGATTTATTGAATGAGCGTTCATCGGGCACGATCAGCTCGACGTCGATCGGTGCCGATCGATCGACGACCGGTGCGGGCCGCGCGACGACGTGCGCGGGCGACACGAACGCGCTCGCCGGTCGTTGCCCCGACATCGCATGCACCAACCACGCGATCGCAGCCGCGTGAACCGCGACCGATCCGGCCAGGGCTCGCCCGCCGACCATGGAGCTGTGACTCGCGACCGGCGCGGCGCGTTGCCTGGAGTAAGCTGCAGGTGTGCGTCGCGCGATCCAGCTGACGGTGTGGGTGATCGTCGTCGCCGCCATCTTGTTCGGCAGCTCCGCGTTCGGCAATCCCGGCATCGCGCTCGGCGTGGCCCTCGTGCTTGCGCTGTGGCTGTGGCAATGGCTGTGGCTGCCGCGCACCGCGAATCGCGTGTTTGCGGCCGGCCGCTATACGAACGCACGGCGGCGGTATTGGCTCGCCGCCGTGGTGAGCGCGGCGCCGCAGCGCCGACGCGCCGCGTTGCTGTCGCAGCTCGCGTGTCGCGTCGCGGCCGGCGAGCGCGCCGCTGCCGAGCGCCTGCTCGCGACGATCGACGGCAGTGCGCTCGATGCCGCCGAGCGCGCCGTCTGGCTCAACAACCGCGCGTGCCTCGCGCTCGCCGACGATCCGATCGGCGCGCTCGCGCTCGCCGACGCAGCGACCGCGCTGCGGCCCGACGTGCCGGCGCTGCAGCACACGCGCGGCATGGCGCTGCTCGCGGTCGGTCGTGTCGACGATGCGATCGCGGTGCTCGATCAGATGCGCGCCGGCGGCGAGCTCGCGACACAGCTCGAGGCCGAGCGCTGCCGCGACCTCGCGCGTGCGTGGACGCAAAAAGGCGAGCCCGCGTACGCCGAAGACTATCGCTTGCGCGCCGAAGCGCTCGCGCCGTCGCCGGCGGCGTGAGTCAACGCCAATCGGGGCCGAGCTCGGCTTCCATGATGTCGGCGGCGAGCGCGACGCATTCGTCGCACAGCGCGGTGCCGCGCCGGCCGAGCAGCTTCTTGACCGAGACTTCGGGCTTCGCGCACCACGCGCACGTCGAGCCGGCGTGCGGCGGAGCTTCGGTCGCGCCGCTCGAGGTCGGCGCGTCGGTGAGGAGCTCGTCGGGGACTTTGAACTCGCCCGTGGCGCCGAGTGCGAGGCCGCCGCCGAGGCTGCGATGGCACGGTCCGCAGACCATGACGAGCTCGCCGGCCTCGAGCGCCTGTTTGCAGATCGGACACTGCATCGGCTCAGGCTACCTCGCTTCGTCGTCAGGAACATCGCCGATCGGCCGGATCGGCCCGGTCGCGTTCGCCGACGCGGACACGCGATCGGTGTGAACCAGCGGCAGCGTGACGATCATCGCCGTGCCCGCCGGCGACGTCTCGACGTCGATGCGGCCGTTGTGCTCGGCGACGATCGCGTGGCAGGTCGCGAGGCCGAGACCGGTGCCCTTTTCCTTCGTCGTCATGAACGGATCGAAGATACGCGCGACGAGATCCTGGGAGATTCCGGGACCGTCGTCGCGCACCGAGATGCGCGCGATCGTCCCAGCCCGGCGCGCCTCGACCCGCACGTGCTTGCCGCCGCTCTCGGCGGCGTCGCGCGCGTTGCGCACGAGGTTCCACACGAGCTGGCGCAGCTTCGCCGGATCGGCGTGGATCGCGAGCGGCTGATCGAGCTCGGCGACCAGCCCGACATCTTCGAACGCCGGCTCCGTGCGCGCGACGCGCAGCGTTTCTTCGACGAGCCCCGCGAGATCGAAGTCGGTCGCGTGCAGCGGTCGCGGGTTCGCGTAGTCGAGCAAGTCGCCGATCAACACGTTGAGCCGCTGGATCTCGCGATGGACGATCGCCATCAGCGTGCGGTCGTCCTCGGACGCTTGCGGCGTCTGGCGCAGCAGCTCGATCGAGCCCGAGATCGACGCGAGTGGATTGCGGATCTCGTGCGCGACGCCCGCGGCGAGCTGGCCGACGATCGCGAGTCGCTCGGCGCGCCGCGATTGCTGCTCGAGCCGGCGCAGCTCGGTGAGGTCCTGGAAGTTGATCACCGCGCCGATCGTGTGCTCGTGGACGTCGCGCAGCGGCGATACGGTCGCGCCGATGTGGCCGGTCGCGATCTCCAGATCGGTGCGGCGCGGGCCGTCGACGCTCGCCATCGGCAACCCGGGCAACAGCTCGCCGAGCCGGCGGCCGACCAGCGCGTTCGCCGGCGCGCGCAAGATCTCGGCGGCGACCTGATTCGCGGTGATCACGCGACCGTCGGGGCCGGTCGTGATCAGGCCCGAGCTGAGCGACCGCACGATGTCTTGATGGAGCGTGAGCAGGTCGGCGGCGGCGCGCCGCGTGGTGGCGAGCGTCTCGGCGCCGCGT
>DASXEF010000825.1:0-11345 GCA_036490255.1 Kofleriaceae bacterium | reverse complement strand
GCGCGGCGCCGCGCAGCTGTTCGTCGCGTCGCCGACCGGCTGGCAGCGCATCGTCTATGAAGGCTCGGTCGCGCTCGACAAAGAGGCGCTGATCGCGACGACTGGCCGCGTCGCGCTGTTCCGCCCGGGTGCGAACACGCTGCTCGCCGACGATCTCGATCGCGCGGGCGAGCGCACGCGCCGCGCGTATCCGTACGGCGGCGCGCTGCCCGAGCTCGGCTGGGTCAACCCGTGGGATGTCGATCGATCGCTCGGCCTCGACGGTTGGATCCACGCCGCGCTCGCACGGCCCGCGAAGTCACCAGCGAGCTGCGGCACGCTCGCGCCGTCACCGATCGCGCACGATCGCGTGTGCACGAGCGCGCCCGGCAACGTCACCGAGTGCCGCGTCGCGCTGCAACCCGAGCTCGCGAAGTCGCTGCGCGCGCTCGCCGACAAGCTCGCCGGCGATGCCGAGCCGCTCACCGGCCACGCCGTGCCGCCGACGCGGATCGCGTACACCGTGTTGCGCGGCGATACCGGCGAGATTCTCGCGCAGGCGAACGTCGTGCCCGGCCGCACGCCGCTCGTGTATGCGCCGAAAGACGCCACCGCCGAAGCCGAGCTGATCCGGCTGCGCGAAGAGCGTGGCGACAGCGATGCCGAGCGCGTCGACTGGAACTTGCCGATCGCGGTCGGCTCGACGTTCAAGCCCGTCGTATCGCGCGCCGCCGAGCTCGCGTTTCCGTCGCTGGTCGATCAGCTGACGTTGACGGCGGCGGCCACGCCCGGCGGCTGTCGCGCGCATCGCGGCAAAGCCGTCGATCCGTTGCTCGGTCATTGTCCGCCGACCTCGCTCGCCGACGATCCGACGACCGCCGACCTGCACGATTTCTTGGCGCGCTCGCTCAACTGGTATCAGGCCGCGCTCGGCCTCGTCGGCCTGGCACTGCCCGACGGCGAGCTCGTGCAAGACGGCCAGGTCCGCACGCTCGCCGAGGTCATCGGGACGGATCTCGCGAGCTGGCCGACGAAGTCGCCGTTGCTCGTCCGCGACGCGAAGGGTCCGATCTTGGACGCGCACAAGCTGTGGATCGACGGGCTGCGGCGCGCGCCGCTGTGGCAGCGCGTCGAGCAGTTGCTCGGTCGCCCGTTGTGCACGCTCGGCGATCGCGCGAGCTGCCGGCGCGAGAGCGAGCGCGCCGACGTCTGCGCCGCGCGCGCGTTGCCGATCGACAACGCGAGCCGCGACCTCCGCGAGCTCGTCGCGCTCGGACCCGATCGCATCGACTTCTACGGCGACGATCGGCCGAACCAGACCGCGGTGCCGGTGCGCGAGTACTTCCAGCTGCTGCGCGGCTCCGGCGTGCACTCGATCGGCTCGCTCGCGCAGCTCGCCGACGCGTTCGGCCGCGTGGTCTACGATGACTCGCGCGACGCCTCGAAGCTCGCCGCGTCGTGGTTCCCGGCGCCTGCGACCGGCACGTTGCCGACGTGGTCGTGCGCGAACACCGGCGGTCATGCCGCCAAGGTCCGCGGCGACGACGGCGGGCTGTGCGCGGTCGTGCAAGATGGCGGCACCGCGCACGGCGTGTTCGCGAGTGTGCTCGCCGATCCGCACGTCGTCGTGTACGGCGCGAAGACCGGCACGACCGATTCGCTCGCCGATCTCGCGCACGATCCGATCTTGTGCGAGGCGTGGAATCGCGCGCACGTCGCGCAGAGCCAGCTCGCGTGCGGCAAGCAGCCGCCCGACGACAGCTTGTTCGTGGTCGCGTTCGGCGTGGTCACCAAGACCGGCACGATCCCGATCACGCTCGCGATCCAACTCCAGCGCGGCGGCAAGAGCGCCGCCGCTCGCGCCGCGCCCGCGTGGATCGCCGAGATCGCCCACTACCTGGGGACGTAGTCCATTAGCGCAACTTCGGTCGCGCAACTAATCGAGATCGTTGAGCACCCGAGGGACGTAGTACAGCAAGTCCTTGACGCTCGCTTTGTTCTACTTACACTAGAACAAGTGCTACTTCGCATCGACACTTCGACCGACGAGCCGCTGCATCAGCAGATCGCCGCGCAGGTCCGTCGCGCGATCGCCGACGGCAAAGCCCGCCGTGGCGATCAGCTGCCGCCCGCGCGCGAGCTCGCGGCGTCGCTCGACGTCAACATGCACACCGTGTTGCGCGCGTACACGACGCTGCGCGACGAAGGCTTGGTCGAGATGCGGCGCGGCCGTGGTGTCACGGTCGTGGCCGACGACAGCGCGCCGCGTGCGCGCGTCGTCGAGCTGGCGCGCGAGCTACTCGCGGAAGCGCGCCGCCACAGCCTGAATTTTCGCGAGCTCGTGAAATTACTGGAGAGCCTGTCATGAAGCGCACCGTCCTCGGCGTGATCGTTCCCTTCGCGTGGTTCGTCGCGGCAGTCGTGCCGTTCTCGATCGCGTGGTCGCACTTGCCCGAGCCACTCGCGACGCACTGGAGCTTGCTCGGCCATCCGAACGGCGCGATGCCGCGCGTCACCGCGCTGGCGCTCCACGCCGGCTTCGCGTTGCTCGCCGCGATCGGCGCGTTCGTCGTCACGCGGCCCGGCGATCACCCGCGCGGCATCGCGACCGGCGTCGGCGTCGCGACGTTCGTCGGCAGCTTGTTCGCCGCGATCGCGGTCGCCGTCGTGATCGCGAACTACGGCGCCGCGAGCTGGCGCGATGCGCACCAGAATACGCTCGCGCTCTTGCTCGCGCCGGCGTTCGCGTGCGTCGCGACTGCAATCGCGAGCCGCGCCGCGCGATCGCTCGAGCCCGCCGCCGCGCCACTCGCACCGTTGTCCACCGTCGGGCTCGGCGCGACCGAGCGCGCGACGTGGGTCGGCAGCGCGCGCAATCGCGGCTTCGCCATCGGCGGCATCGCGGCGCTCGCCGTGGCGGCAGCCGCATACGTGCTCGGCAACACGCCGACCGCGATCACGCTCGCGATTGCCGGCATCGTCATGGTCCCGTTCGGCGAGCTCCACGCACGCGTCGACGACCGCGGCCTCGCCGTCGGCTTCGGTCCGGTCGCGTGGCCGCGCATTCGCGTCGCACTCGCCGATATCCGCAGCGCGCGCCAGCTCGACATCGATCCGACGAAACACGGCGGCTGGGGCTATCGCGGCAGCTTGACCGTGTTCGGCAAGGCCGCCGCGATCGTGCGCCGCGGCGACGGCCTCGAGCTCCAGCTCGACCACAACCGCACGTTGATCGTCAGCACCGACGACGCCGCGACCGCCGCCGGGTTGCTCAACGATCTGGTCCGCCGCCGATGACCTGATCGATGGCCCGGCGAAGGTCGTGCTCGAGAAACGGCTTGTCGAGCCGCGGCTGCGCGTTGTTCGCGAGAAACGCGCGCGCTTGCTCGGTGAACGCGCCGCCGGTCAAGAACACGACGCGGCGCGCGTGATCGGGCTCGAGCTTCGCCCAGAACTCCATGCCGCTCATCTCCGGCATCATCAGGTCGCACAAGATCGCGTCGAACGCGTCGGTCGCGAGCAGCGCGAGCCCTTCGGCCGCGCGCGTCACCGGCGTGATGTCGTACTCCGGCGCGAGCAGCGCGCGCGTCGACCGGCCGACCGCGGCTTCGTCGTCGATCATCAGCACGCGTGCCGCGTTCGCGACGATCGGCGCGTCGCGGTGATCGTCATCGAGCTCGGCGTCGATCCCGATCGCCGCCGGCAACGCGATGCGAACTCGCGTGCCGAGCGCGGGCGTGCTCGTCACGGAGATCTCGCCGCCGAGCGACGCGATGATCTGGTGGCAGATCGCGAGCCCCAAGCCGACGCCCTCGCCGATCGGCTTCGTCGTGAAGAACGGATCGAAGATGCGGCCGAGCACGTGCGACGGAATGCCGACGCCGGTGTCTTCGATCTCGACGACGACGTCGCCGCCGCTGTCCGACGCGAGCGTCACGCGCACCTCGTTCGCCTCGGCGCGACCTTCGGGGATCGCCTGCGCCGCGTTGACGAGCACGTTGACGAACACCTGGCCGAGCCGCGACTCGTTCGCGCGCACGCGCGCCGTCGGCTCGAACCGCTCGACCAAACGCGCGCGATGGCGCAGCTCGTTCGTGACCATCCGCAGCGACGTCGTCAGCACGCGCGACACATCGACCGCGGTCGTCGTGACGTCGTCGGGCCGCGCGAGCACGCGGAGGTCGCGTACGATCGCGCTCATCCGCGCAGCGCCTTCGCGCGCGTCGCCGAGCAGCTCTTCGACCGACGCGCGATCGAGCCGCGACGACTCGCCCGCGAACAACCGCGGCAGCCCGTCGCTGAGTATCGCGAGGTTCGACACCACGAACGCGAGCGGATTGTTGATCTCGTGCGCGACGCCCGCCGCGAGCGTGCCGACCGAGAGCATCCGATCGGCGACCGCCATCCGCGTGAACAGCTCGTTGCGCTCGGTGACGTCACGCGCGAGCATCACGTGGGCGAGCTTGGCGTCGAACGAAAGCCGCACGGTCTCGCCTTCGATCGTCACGTACGCGCCGTCCTTGCGGCGGATGTGCAGCGGGCCGCACTTGGTGAAGCCGGTGCGCGCCGTGTGCTCCATCGCCGTGCGCGCGAGCGCATGGTTGTCAGGCGAGATCAGCTCGAGGATGTGCGTGCCGACCAGCTCGCGCGCGTCGTCGTAGCCGAGCAGTGCGCACGCGGCCGGATTGACGTACGCGATCACGCCTTCGGAGTGCACGATCGTCACGGTCGGCGCGCGCTCGATCAGCGTGCGAAAGCTCGCCTCGGAACGGCGCAGCGATTCGTCGACGCGACGGCGCTCGGTGACGTCGACGAAGTGACCGATCAGCTCGCGCGGGTCGCCGTGGTCGTCGCGCACGAGCCGCACGACGTCTTGCAGCCAGCGCCACTCGCCGTTCTCGTGCTGGAACCGATACTCGAACGCGAATACGCCCTCGCCGAGCGTCGTGCCAACGCTCGCGTCGACCGATGCGCGATCGTCGGGGTGCACGTGATCGAGCCAGAAATTCGGCGTCAGGTAGCAGCTCGGCTCCCAGCCCATCACGTCGCGCACGTTCGCGCTGACGTACGTCGCGCGCACGCAATCGGGCGTCGCCGAATACGTCACCGCCGACGTCGCACCGAGCAAGAACTCGAGGCGATCGTTGGTCTCGCGCAACGCGCGCTCGGCCTCGAGCCGGCGCGAGACGTCGCGAAACGTCGCGACGTACGCATTGACGGGCTCGTGTGTGAGGTTCGTCGCCGAGGTCGCCACCCAGCGCGACGTGCCGTCGGGCCGGACCATGCGCGACAAGTACTCGCGCACCTCGCCGGTCGGCGGCGCGTGCAGATTCGGCATGTCGTCGGGATGCGTGACGCGCTTCGCGAGCGTGCCGACGAGCTCGCTCGCGGGACGGCCGAAGATCCGCTCGGCGCCGGGGCTGGCGTAGCGAATCGTGCCGTCGGCGTTGCAGATCACGACGCCGTCCGCCGAGCGCTCGACGACGATCCGGTGCATCACGTCGATCGTGACGTCGGTGATCACCAGCGAGATCTCGTCGCCGTCGTAGGCCACGTCGAGCCGAACATCGAGCACGCGACCGTCGCACGCGCGATGCCGGCCGACCGGCGCGATCGGATCGCCGACGGGATCGACCGCGACGTCGTGCAGCGTCATCGCGAGCAGCTCGCCTTGCGACCGGCCGTAGCACGCGCACGCGGCGGCGTTGACCATGCGAAACGCGAGCGTCGCGCGATCGAGCACGCACATCGGGCGCGGGCTGAGCTCGAACAATCGACGATACGAATCGCTCACGTCGCGGCACTATACGCGTGGTATCGTCGACGGATCGTCGACGCCGTCGAGATCATCGGGCCGATCGCAGACGCCGGCGGGTTTGTGCGCAGCATCGTGAGCTTGCTCGAACGCTACGCGGCCGCGATCGACACGCACGGCCTCTGTCCGTACCTGCGCGCCGGCGGGCTCGGCGACGTCATCGTCGTGCTCGATCGCGCGCTCGATCTCGAGCTCGCATGCGGCGCGATCGCGCGCACGCGCGCCGACGTGATCCACCTCGTGTTTCCACTCACCGCGCGAGACGCGTCCGATGCCCGCGCGTTCGAGCGGTTCGGCAACGCCATCGCGACGCGCGTGCGTGCGCGCGGCTCGGTCCACGCCGCGTTTCATCCGGCGCTCGCCGGCGGCCGCGAAGATGCCGACCGCCGGATCGGCTTGGTCCGGCGCTCGCCCGACCCGTTCGTGCAGCTCGTGCCGGTGCAACCGGAGCTAACGCGGTCGCCGATCGCGCGCGCGGCCTTCGATCTCGATATGCTCGTCGGCGAGCTCGCGGTGCTGCACGCCGCACGGCTCGGCTTGGGAGACCTTCGATGATCGACGTCCTGCTGCTGCTCGCGCTGACCGGCCTCATGCAGGCCGCGCGCACGTTCCCGGCGGTGGACGCAACCGGCGGCACCGAGCTCGCGTTCGGCTACTTGCTCCTCGCCGCGTTCTTTGCCGCGCGCATCGTGTCGCGCATCGGGCTGCCGAAGCTCACCGGCTACTTGTTCGTCGGCGTGATCGCGGGACCGTACGTGCTCGGCATGATCTCGAAGGAGATGGCCGGCTCGCTCGCGGTGATCAACGGCGTCGCGACGTGCGTGCTCGGCCTCACCGCAGGCGGCGAGCTCGACCTCAAACGCGTACGGCCGTTGCTCGGCACGTTGCGCGCGGTGACGGCGCTCTCGGTGCTCGTCGCGATGGTCGTGCTCGCGTTCGTCGTGTTCGTGCTGCACCCGCTGTTGCCGATGTTCGCGAACGTCACGACGGTACAGTCGCTCGCGATCTGCGGCGTCGTCGGCGTCGCGCTGTCGGCGCAGTCGCCGGCGGTCGTGATGGCGCTGCTCGCCGAGACGCGCTCCGACGGCCCGCTCAGCCGGATGATCCTGGCGACCGTCGTCGTCGCCGATCTCGTCGTGATCCTCGTCTACTCGGTCGTCGCGGCGATCGCCGGCGCGGTCGTCGGCGGTGGGCTCGACGTGCGCGAGACCGCGATGTCGATCGGCTGGGAGCTGTTCGGCTCGATGGCGTTCGGCGTCGTGATCGGCATGTTGATCGCGCGTTACCTGATGTCGGTAAAACGCGCCGCGGCCTTGTTCGCGCTCACCGTGTGTCTCGTCGTCGCCGAGATCGGCAGCAGCGTGCACTTGGATCCGCTGGTCGTGATGATCGCGGCCGGCGTGTGGCTGAAGAATTTCTCACGCGCCGACGCGAACGAGCTCCTGCACGGCTTCGAATCCGCCGAGCTGCCGGTGTTCTTGGTGTTCTTCTCGCTCGCCGGCTGCAAGCTGAACATCTTCGATCTGTGGTCGATGCTCATCCCGGTGCTCGTGATCGCCGCCGCGCGTGCCGTGGTGTTCTATTACGGCACGCGTCGCGCCTGCGAGCGCACGCACGCCGACCCGGTCGTCACGCGCTACGGCTGGACGGGCTTGGTGCCACAGGCCGGCCTGTCGTTCGTGCTCGTCATCGTGATCCAGAAGAACTTTCCGACGTTCGGCGCCGCCGCGGCGGTGTTGTTGCTCAGCGTCGTCGGCGTCAATCAGCTGTTCGCGCCGGTGTTGCTGCGCATCAGCCTCGTGCGCAGCGGCGAAGCCGGCAAGCGCGCGCTCCCTCACGCCGGCGTCGCGGCGGCAGAGTAGCTACGGCACCTGGCGCAAGCCGCCGCCGCAGTCGGCTTCGAGCCATTCGAATCCGGGCGGCGCTGCGAACACGAGCTCGTCGTCGGCATCGGCGGCCGGCCCGGCCTGACCCGGCGCGCTGCACACCAACGCATCCGCGTGGCGATCGTGCGCGGCGTTGCAATCGTCGCCGGGCGCGGCGGCGGCGATCGCGCGGTGCTCGCAATGCAGCGCGAGCGGCTGCATGTCGTCGGTCGTCAGCGACAGCTCGGCGCCGCGACGCGTGCCGCGATACGTGTGCGTCGCGCGGCCGTCGGTCTCGACGAGTGTCGCGCGATCGTGATCGAACGACAGCTCGAACGAAGTCACGTGCTCGTGATGGCGCTGGCGAAACACGTAGCGCTCGGCGTCATGTGCTGGCGCCGCCGGCGGTTTCGCCGGTGCGCCGCATGCCGCGATGACGATCAACCACGCGCAGCGCATGTCAGCTCGCGACGACGCGCGCGACCGCGACGAAGTGACAGGCGCAACCGACGATGATCAGCGCGTGGAAGACTTCGTGGAAGCCGAAGACTTCGGGCGACGGATCGGGCCAGCGCGACGCGTACACCGCGGCGCCGATCGTGTACGTCACACCGCCGGCGACGAGCGCACCGAACGCGATCGGATCGAGCGCCGCGCGCACGGTCGGCAAGTACGCGAGCACGACCCAACCGACCGCGACGTAGAGCAGCGACGTGACCAGGCGCGGTGCGTGCGGCCACAGCAGTGCGCGCAAGATGCCGAGGCCGGCGCCGGTCCACGCGAGCGCGAGCAAGCGCATGCCCGCTGCGCCGCCGATGCCGAGCACGCACAGCGGCGTGTACGTGCCGGCGATGAACGCGAAGATCATCGCGTGATCGGCGCGGCGCAACCAGCCGAACGCGCGCGGTCGCCAGTCGGCGCGATGCAGCGTCGCGCTCGTGCCGAACATGCCGGCGAGCAGCGCGCCGTAGATCGCGGCGGGGATGGCGGCGCCCTCGCGCGCGCTCGCGACCAAGCCGATCGATGCCGCGATCGCGATGTAAAACGCGATGCGGTGAGAAACCCCGCGCAAGCGCGGTCGCGGCGTGGCGATCGTCACCACGTCAGCATGCCGCTCGCTCTGTAGCAACGGCGCGACACTTGGGTCACGGAACCGTCAGCTGCCGAAAAGTGATCTAACTATGCGCCGCGACAGGCTGCGACACGCCCTTTGGGGCATACCGATACGCGGCGAAGATGGTAATCAAAGACGCTATGCGAGTCGTCTTCGCTTCTGTCATCCCGCTCGCGCTCGCAGTCGGCGCGTGCTCGAAATCGCCGGCGGCGAACGCGCAACAGCAACAGCAGATGCCCGCTGCCGAGGTCACCGTCGTCACGGTCAAGACCGAGCCGGTGACGCTGCAAGCGGAGCTCGCCGGACGAACCACGGCGTCGCTCAGCTCCGACGTGCGCCCGCAGATCAGCGGCATCATCAAAGCACGCACGTTCGCCGAAGGCGCCAAGGTGCAAGCCGGTCAGGTGCTCTACCAGATCGATCCCGCGATGTATCGCGCGACGTTCGAAGAGGCGAAAGCGGATCTCGAGAGCTCGAAAGCGACACTCGAATCGGCGAAGGCCAAGGACGAGCGCTTCCAGAGCCTCGCGAAGATCGAAGGCGTCTCGAAGCAAGAAGCCGAGGACGCGCAGGCCGCGCATCAGCAAGCGGCAGCGAACGTCGCGCTGAAGACCGCGGCGCTCGACGCGGCGCGGATCAACCTCGATTACACGCAGGTCAAGGCGCCGATCAGCGGACGCATCGGCAAGTCGGCGTTCACCGCCGGCGCGCTCGTCACCGCCGATCAAGCCGCGCCGCTCGCGACGATTCGCGCGCTCGATCCGATCTACGTCGATCTCACCGAGTCGACCGAGGAGCGGCTCAAGCTGCGCGCCCAGCTCGGCTCGGGCGGGCTCGAAGCCGGCAGCACGAAAGTGAAGCTGCTGCTCCCGGACGGCTCGACGTACAGCAAGGACGGCACGCTGCAGTTCGCCGAGGTTTCCGTCGACGAAGCGACCGGCACGGTGACGTTGCGAGCGCAGTTCCCGAACCCCGACGACGTGCTGCTGCCCGGCATGTACGTGCGCGCCGTGCTCGATCAGGCGATCGACACGACGGCGATCTTGGCGCCACAACAAGGCGTCACCCACGACGCGAAGGGCAACGCGACGGCGATGGTCGTCGGCGCCGACGGCAAAGCCGAGCCGCGTACGCTCGTCGCCGATCGCGCGATCGGCGATCGCTGGCTGGTGTCGAGCGGGCTCAAGGCCGGCGACAAGCTGATCGTCGAAGGCCTCAACAAGATCGGCCCGGGCATGCCGGTGCACGCGACCGAGATGGCCAAGGGCTCCGGCTCCGGCTCCGCGAGCAAGTAGATGCTCGCTCGCTTTTTTGCCAGCCGGCCCGTCTTCGCGTGGGTGATCTCGATCGTGATCATGCTCGCGGGTGTCGCGTCGATCAACGTGCTGCCGGTCGCGCAGTATCCGAACGTCGCGCCGCCGAGCGTCAACATCGGCGCGTTCTACTCGGGCGCATCGGCGGATACCGTCGAAGCGAGCGTCACGCAGGTGCTCGAGCAAACGCTCACCGGCATCGACGGCCTGCTCTACTTCTCGAGCTCGTCGAGCTCCGACGGCAGCTCCGGCATCAGCGTGACGTTCAAGCAGGGCACCGATCCCGACGTCGCGCAGGTGCAGGTGCAAAACAAGGTGCAGTCGGCGATCCCGCGCTTGCCGCCGACGGTGCAGCAGAGCGGCATCGTCGTCACCAAGTCGCAGAACAACTTCTTGATGATCGTCGGCATCTACGATTCCACCGACAAGTCGACGCAAGGCGACATCGCCGATTACTTGAACAGCACGATGTCCGATCCGATCGCGCGCGTCGACGGCGTCGGCACGATCCAGGTCTTCGGCTCGAGCTACGCGATGCGGATCTGGCTCGATCCCGCGAAGCTGTTGTCGTACTCGCTGATGCCGACCGACATCGAGGCATCGATCCAGGCGCAGAACGTTCAGGTCTCCGCCGGCAAGATCGGCGCGCAACCGGCGCCTCCCGGCCAGCAGCTCAACGCGACCGTCACGGCGCAGAGCAAGCTGCGCACCGCGCAGCAGTTCAAAGACATCATCGTCAAGTACGACTCCAGCGGCGCGACCGTGAAGCTGTCGGACGTCGCGACGGTCGAGCTCGGCAACGAGAGCTACGACGTCGACGTGCGACTCGACGGCCACCCCGCATCGGGCCTCGCCGTGTTACTCGCGCCCGGCGCGAACGCGCTGTCGGTCGCGAATCACGTCAAGCAAGTCGTCGACGGGCTCCGGCCGACGATGCAGCCGGGCTGGCAAGTCGCGTATCCGTTCGACTCGACGAAGTTCATCCGACTGTCGATCGAAGAAGTCGTCAAGACGCTGGTCGAAGCGATCGCGCTCGTCGTGATCGTGATGTTCGTGTTCCTGCAGAGCTGGCGCGCGACGCTGATTCCGGTGATCGCCGTGCCGGTCGTGCTGCTCGGCACGTTCTGCGTGCTGCGCATCCTCGATTATTCGATCAACACGCTGACGATGTTCGGCATGGTGCTATCGATCGGTCTACTCGTCGACGACGCGATCGTCGTGGTCGAGAACGTCGAGCGCTTGATGCGCGACGAGCATTT